>NZ_LIRO01000097.1:0-35415 GCF_002742025.1 Limnothrix sp. PR1529 | reverse complement strand
CCCATCACCCACCCCAACCCCATCACCTACCCCAACCTCAGCATCCCGCCCGTGAGTCGTCGCCGCCGTCCTACTGTCCCTGCCCGATCGCCCGCCTCTGACTTGACCCAGCCGATCGCCCCAGGGGCAACGGCAGCCCCCCACGCGATCGCGCCCCAAGCTGGGCAACGGTTGCAAAAGGTATTGTCCCAATGGGGCTTGGCTTCCCGTCGCCATGCGGAAGTTTGGATTACGGAAGGGCGAGTGCGGGTCAACGGCCAGGTGGCGCAATTGGGCTGCGTGGTCAATCCCGCAGTGGATCAAATTGAGGTTGATGGTCGGCCCGTTCATCCAGCCGATCGCCCCACACTGATCTATCTACTGTTGAATAAGCCCGCTCGGGTGCTGTCGGCTTGTGCAGACGATCGACAGCGGCGAACCGTGTTGGATTTACTTCCCCGATCGCTCGTTGAGCAAACGGGACTGCACCCCGTGGGCCGCTTAGATTGGGATTCCACTGGGGCCTTGTTGTTAACCAACGATGGGGAACTGACCCACGCCCTCACCCATCCTCGGTTTCACCAACCCAAAACCTATCGCGTGTGGGTGCAGGGACAGCCCAGCGCCCAAGTGTTGGCGCAATGGCGACAGGGCATTTTATTGGATGGCCGCCCAACGCTGCCGGCCCAAGTCCGCGAGGTGCAAGGGCGCGGGCATCACCCTCAGGGCGATCGCACGGAACTAGAAATCACTTTGGTGGAAGGTCGAAATCGGCAAATTCGACGCATGGCCGAATTATTCGGTCATCCGGTGATAAAGTTGCACCGTATTGCTATTGGTTCGCTCACCCTGAAATCAAAGCAGGGTCAAGAGCTGCCGATCGGCACGCATCGGCATCTGACAGCCGCTGAAATTCAGCAGTTGCGCCGCCAGTCCGGCTTAGGATCAGCCCATTAATCCCAGTCCGACTCATTCCCCGTCGATTGATCATGATTGATCATCATGCTGGCCGGAATTCCCCTTGAATTCCCAAAAGCGTCGCGAGCGGTATCGGTCAAGACCCAGCCCATGGGACAATCCTAATCTCAGACCCAAATACCATCCTCAAGATTCTGACCTCAAAATTCTGACCTCAAAATTCTGATGGTGGTTGTCTAAACCTTCGCAAGATGGCCTCTCGGTCGCTAGGATAGTCACGAGTCTTCGTCTCCCCAACTCTCGGTACAATCTTCCAACTCCTCCCCGTTCCGCCGCATCACGCACCGCAGCAGCCACAAGGATATGAACGACAGCACGATGCCTGCTGACTCGCCCCAAGTTGAGCGCCTTGTTGAAATCGGCGCTCGACTGCGGGAATGTCGCGAAAGCCAAGGCTTAACGATCGAGTCCGTCGCGGCAACCACCAAAATTCAACGTCGTATCCTGCAAGCACTTGAGGCGGCCGATTCGTCCTCGCTGCCCGAGCCGGTTTATGTGCGCGGGTTTATTGCCAAGTACGCCACGGCTTTGGGGTTGGATGGTTCCGAAATTGCCCAGGAATATCCGCTGCAAAATGGCATAGTTCCCGTGCGCTCCCAACGGGTGCTGTCGGTGATTCCTGCTCCCCAGCTCAAGCCGGCCCATTTGGTGATGCTGTATATCGGTGTCCTGATTGCGTCGGTGTTGGGTCTGTCGGCCCTGTTGCGCCAAAGCCAGCCGGCCCCTAGCACGGTGATTGTGCAGCCGCCGGTTGCTTCACCCAGCCCAGCGGTTACGCCGACTCCCCGATCGACCGCCAGCCCCAGTACCCCAGCTCGCCCGACGGCGGCCGCTAGCCCTTCACCTAGCCCCACGCCTTCGCCTAGCCCTTCACCGACTCCTACCCCCAGTCCTTCACCGACTCCTACCCCTAGCCCCAGCCCTTCACCGACTCCTAGCCCCAGTCCTTCACCTAGCCCTTCGCCCAGCCCGACTCCTACGGCTTCTGCCACACCGAAGCCCACCACGAGTCCGAGTCCTCGTGCCATGACCCCCACGCCTTCGCCGAGGCGCACGGCGGCCCAGTCGCCCCGCCCTGCTGCGACCAGCAGTCCTGCGCGATCGCCCGTTCCAGCCCTAGCCAGTGGGGGTGACGGGGTGTTGGTGGCTCAGGGAATTGCTAGCCAAATTCGCTTTCCACAGCGGCTCAACCTGGCCCCGATCGCCCCAGTGCGGGTGAATGTGCGGCTCACGGCCCGCTCTTGGGTGCGAATTCTGACTGATGGCAAGGTGACCTATGAAGGGGTCTTGCCCGAAGGAACCCAGCGTTTGGTGACGGGTCAGCGCAATGTGGTGGTGGTGACGGGCAATGCGGGAGGGACATTCCTGAGCTACAACGAGGGCACAGAACGGAAGCTGGGTAATACAGGAGCGGTGCAGTCGGCTCGCTTTGGCACGCCCGGTGCTGGACAGGCTCCGGGGCGATCGAACAATCGCCCTAACAACCAGCGTGGCGGCACTCCGGCAAATAACCAAAATCAGGCGCGGGACGGCGCAAATCGCAATAGCTTACCCAACTAGCCGGTTATATTTGCGTGGCTCTTGTGTAGCCGATCAGCGAGTGTTTTCAACCTTTTGATTTTTCCCCATATGCTGCAAAGCCCTCGGATCGATCAAATCGCGATCCGAGGGCTTTGAGTATCGTTGATTGGGACGGCCTAATAGGCATCCTGAAGTTCGTAGAAGTCCGGCGAGATATAGTCCTTGCGCAAGGGCCAGCCGACCCAATCTTCTGGC
Organism: Limnothrix sp. PR1529; assembly: GCF_002742025.1. NCBI lineage: Bacteria > Bacillati > Cyanobacteriota > Cyanophyceae > Pseudanabaenales > Pseudanabaenaceae > Limnothrix > Limnothrix sp. PR1529. Next base: position 32,682 of record NZ_LIRO01000097.1, on the reverse strand, counting down.
ATCAGAATCCGCTTCAGGCTCGGGTGGCCTTCGTAGACAATGCCGTACATGTCGTAGGCTTCGCGTTCTTGCCAGTCAGCGCCTTTCCAGATCCAGTAGACCGAGGCTACGGTTGGGTTGGCACGCGGCAGGAACACCTTGACACGCACTTCCTTGGGCTTGGTCACGTTGTCGGCCACCTGCACCAGGTGATAGAGACTCACGAGGTCTTCACCGGGGCCCAGGTCGTAGGCACACTGACATTGGAGGTAATTAAACCCGTAGGCGTAGAGGGCGGTGGCGATCGGGAGCCATTTGTCCCGATCGACCTTGATCACTTCCACGCCCAAATCATCGATTTCCAGCAGTTCGTTACCGAAGCCGTTGCTGGTCAGCCATTGGGAAATATCCCCTTTGAGGGCGATCGCACCGGCTTCGTTGGTGGCGAGATCGGTGGGTTGGGTTTCGTCGGCCATGCGTTGCGTCTCCTAAGCTTCCTGTTTGGCCCGATCGGTCAACAGCGCGGGCGGCACGGGCAGCCCGATCGCGTCGGTCAGGCTCTTGGGCGGGGCTTGTCGGCCCGGCTCTTGCAAATAGCGACCGGTCAAAATCGGCGAAGTTGGCTTCATTTGGTGGTCGATCGTGTAGTAGCGGTTGGTTTGGGCCGTGGCTCCGCGCTCCGCCAGTGACTCATTGGCCACCTTTTTGCGCAGCTTGATAATCGCATCCACGATCGCTTCCGGACGGGGCGGGCAACCGGGCAGATACACATCCACCGGAATCAACTTATCCACACCGCGCACGGCCGAAGGTGAGTCCACGCTGAACATGCCACCCGTGATCGTGCAAGCCCCCATGGCGATCACATATTTCGGCTCTGGCATTTGCTCATACAAGCGCACCAGGGCCGGAGCCATTTTCATGGTGATCGTTCCGGCGGTGATCAACAAATCCGCCTGGCGCGGGCTGGAGCGGGGCACCAGTCCAAAGCGGTCAAAGTCAAAACGGGAGCCAATCAGGGCTGCAAATTCAATGAAGCAACAGGCCGTGCCATAGAGCATCGGCCACAAACTCGACAACTTCGCCCAGTTGTAGAGGTCATCCACCGTGGTCAAAATCACGTTTTCCGACAGATCTTGCGTGATCTGCGGACGACCCACGGACTCGATCGGGTTAGGGTTCGGTGTTACGACCATTCCAACGCTCCTTTGCGCCAGGCATAAACAAGGGCAATGACCAGGATGGCAATGAAGACCAGGGCCTCAATGAAAGCCAACAGACCCAAGCGGCTAAAAGCCACCGCCCAGGGGTATAGAAACACGGTTTCCACGTCAAAGACCACGAAAACCAGTGCAAACATGTAGTAACGGATATTGAACTGAATCCAAGCTCCGCCGATCGGCTCCATCCCTGATTCGTAGGTCGTGCGCCGTTCCTTGCCAGGACGCTTGGGGCGCACAACGGCAGAAGCACCTAGGGCAAGCACAGGCACAATGCCGCAAAGCAGCAGGAAGCCTAGAAAGTATTCATAGCCACTCAGCGTAAACATATCTGGGGGTACTGCTGGAGAACTCTAAAGCGGGGATCAGCGCCTTTTTTCCCAACCTGGGGTCGGATTCACCCAGGGTTTGCCAACCAAAGGGCTGGCCATCACTTGCTGGAAGCTGCTGGAAGCTGGCGCTCATTATTCTGACATGAACGAATCGATGAAAACTTTGGATGCTGGGGATTTGATGGCTTTTTCGGGGATTTTGCGCAGGGTCGATCGCCCCAGAGCCTAGACCAGAGGGGCGATCGCGCCTGTGCGATAATCGTTAAGACAATCTTTTAATCCCAGTAATTAGCCCACGTTAACTAGCCCAGGTTAACGGTGGCGGAGCATGGGCCTGTGCCCGGCTCCATGGGGCTAAATCCGATCGAGTCCTGACCTCGATCGGCTCGGTTGAATTCCCGTCGTTTCGATCTTCACGCTTCCTGTCGCAACCCATGACTCATCCACCAGAGGACTCACCGATCGAACCGATCGCGGCTGCCGACTCCAGCGCGATCGAGGCCACCTCCTCGGAACCGGCCGCCCCCGCCCCGCCCGATCGCTATGAATGCCGCTCCTGTGGCTATGTCTACGAACCCGGCAAGGGGGATGAGCGTCGGAACGTGGCCCCCAACACCCCCTTCGAGACCCTGCCTGAAAATTGGCGCTGTCCCGTTTGTGGCGTGAAAAAATATCAATTCAAAAGCATCGGCCCCGCCGGCAAAGCCTCCGGATTTGACGAAAACCTCGGCTACGGCATTGGGGTTAACACCCTCACTCCCGGTGCAAAAAACGTCCTCATTTTCAGCGTTTTGGGCCTGGGAATTCTGTTGCTCCTGAGCTTTTATGGTCTGAATTAGCCCAAGGCAGTTCCCTTGGCTGATTCCCGCTGAGCACCCCTTTCAGACCGCACCGAAACTCTCGATTCCGGTCACCTCATCATCCCATTCATCCCATGACCCACTGGCTTCGTAATCTATTCCCCAAATTATTGCCTGTCCTGTTTGCGGCCCTGCTTTGCGTGGGCTGCACCGCTCGCAAAATTGACTCCGTAGCGGCCAACCCCTGGGAGGTGATTAACCTGCCCACCGAACAAACCATGTTGGATGTGACCCTGGTGGGCAAGGGGCCCCACGGCTGGATGGTGGGTAAAGGGGCCACCATCCTGGAAACCACTGACGGTGGTAAAACCTGGGCCGATAAGTCCCTGGATTTGGGTGACTCGCCCTATAACTTGGAGTCCGTGAGTTTCTCGGGCAAGGAGGGCTGGATTGTCGGTAAGCCCGCCATCCTGCTGCATACCACCGATGAGGGTAAAACCTGGTCGGAAATTCCCCTCAGCAACCAACTGCCCGGCGATCCACGCTTGATTGTGGCTTTGGGATCCCAGCAGGCCGAAATGATGACCGACTTGGGAGCCATTTACCGCACCACGGACGGCGGCCGCAACTGGAAAGCCATGGTGCAAGAGTCGATCGGGGTGGTGCGCAATGTTTCCCGATCGAGCAGCGGTAAATACGTCTCCGTTTCCTCGCGGGGGAGCTACTACTCCACCTGGACTCCTGGCGATGAAGCTTGGCAGCAACACAACCGCAACAGCTCGCGCCGTCTGCAAAACATGGGCTTTGGCCCTGACGATCGCCTGTGGTCTCTCGCACGTGGGGGCCAGGTGCAATTCAGCAGCCCCACCGATGTGGAAACCTGGGCCGCTACCACCAGCCCCGAACTGCGCAACAGCCTTGGGCTGCTGGACTTGGCCTATCGCAATGATCAGGAGCTGTGGATTACTGGGGGGAGCGGCGATTTGCTCGCCAGCTATGACGGCGGTAAAACCTGGCAGAAGGATCGTGCCGTCGGCGATGTACCCTCCAATTTCTACCGAATTCTGTTCTTTGGGCAGGATCAGGGCTTTGTGCTGGGCCAAAACGGCGTAATCTTGCGCTATGACACAGCCAAGCTCAATGCCGCAGCTCCGGCTGCCAGCTAAGGCGATCGCGGCTTTGCCCATCGATTTTCGGTGAGTTGCGGCCGGGAGCGTTGTTGGTGCTCGATCGCTGGTGGATTAGTCGCCGGTTTCTGCATCGGTTCACGCGCCGGTTCGTGATAATCGCGGGATGCATCCCCAGCGATCGCCCGATCCCCGCCGCCCCTCGCAAAAAGCTCGATCGCCCAGGATTGGCTTGTGGAGTTTTTCCCCCGTTCTGTATCATGGAAACCAGCAATTGCCCATTCTCCGGCCGTCGCTGAAGTTCCCAAAACTCAGCGGTTTCCGGGTTGAATGATTGGGCAAGCCGCTAGCTCTTGTTTAATTTTCCATTGAGAGAAGACTAAAGAGACTATGTCATCTGGATCAACTGGTGAGCGTCCGTTTTCGGACATCGTAACGAGCATCCGCTATTGGGTCATCCACAGCATCACCATCCCGGCTCTGTTTATCGCTGGTTGGTTGTTTGTCAGCACGGGCTTGGCCTACGACGCATTCGGAACGCCCCGCCCCAACGCATACTTCACCGAGACGCGCACCGAAGTGCCGATCGTGCAAATCCGTCAAGGCGCTAAGACTCAGATTGATCAGTTCTTGCAGAAGTAGTTATTGAGCGTTTTTAACAATCATGGCGACGCAGAATCCCAACCAGCCCGTTGTTTACCCGATTTTTACCGTTCGTTGGTTGTCAGTTCACGCACTGGCAGTACCGACGGTGTTCTTCCTGGGCGCGATCGCGGCCATGCAGTTCATTCAGCGCTAGGAGATTGTCACTGTGGAACGTAGCCCTAACCCCAACAAGCAACCCGTAGAGCTGAACCGGACTTCGCTCTACCTGGGTCTGCTGTTTATTTTCGTGATTGGCATTTTGATGTCCAGCTACTTCTTCAACTAGGCTGGTCAACTGAGCCGCGCAAGAACTTAAGCTCCGGCTTAAGCCTTGGCTGCTGATTGGCTGCTGATATTGATGAAGCATTCGTTGAATGATCGTTGAATGGTCAACGAATGATCAACATCCTCCAGCCCTGAGCTGGGGAAACTATCAGTGTGATGCGCTCTAGTGGCGCGTCCTCATCAAACCCTATTTCCTTACTAAGGAGGTCACGGCTGTGTCTGGAGGCGGACGAATTCCCCTGTGGGTTGTCGGCACGATCGCCGGTATTGGTGTCATCGGTGTTGTCGGTTTGTTTTTCTATGGCGCTTACGTCGGTCTTGGTTCGTCGATGTAATTTTGGCTGCCTGTTGATTGGGAACGCTCTTGTCGCTTGGCACAAGGGCGTTTTTGCTGATTAGGGACTGCTCAATCAAGGCTGGCTTGTTAAGGTTGATCCATGGGAATCAGCGGTTAGGGTTGCCAGTGGCACAATCCAGCCCAGGGCCCCCACCCGATCGAACTCTGGCCAAGGGTGGTGGAACCGTGGCAGAACCCCATGGCAACCGCTGAAGATGTGCGATTGGCGACCGGGAGCCGGAAACGGGGCGCGATATACTGCAAATACCCGATCAGATCACCAATCAACGAGCACTGTTCCGCAAGTTGGCATGGGCCCCTGATCAGCCAGAGCCGGACAAGGTTCCCCAGTGATCGATGGCTTGGTTTCCATTAATTCCCATTAAACGGAGCCACCAGCCCAGGGTGCGATCGCCATTGTCCAGAACCTTGCCCAGAACCTTAGAACAGTTGATCGACGGATGCCGGGGTGGGTTGCTCTCCCCAGCTAGATTCGGGTTGTTTCCGGTGCTTTTTCGGTTTGGATACCAGTTGCAATGACCTCGTTTTCCACAGCTCGATCGGATCTCAGCGAACTTCGACGACTCAAAAGCCTGTTGCCCCCTGAGCTACAGAGCTGGGTAACCGTTGAAAAGGCCATGGACGTGAATCCGCCCCTGATTCGTTGCGAAGAAATCGGCAAGGATCAGGTGGAAATTCAGGTGGATTTGGTGGCCTGGGAGCAATTCGCAAAGGATCAGCGCAATTTGCTGTTTTGGCACGAGGTGGCCCGCATTCAAAACGACACCATCCCGCGCGACGGCTGGGAAATGGCGGCCCTGGCGATCGGGCTAGGCGGTGCGGTGGGTGAACTGTGGGTACAAGACGGCCTGTTGCTGCTGCTGGCCTTGGGGCTGTGTGGGGTGTCCGGCTGGCGGCTCTATCAGAAAAACAACAGCGATCGACAACTGAAAGAGTCGATCGAGGCCGATGAAAAGGCGATCGCCCTAGCCGCTCGGTTTGGCTATTCCTTGCCCAATGCCTACAAAAGTTTGGGCAGTGCCTTGAAAACTCTGGTGGAACAAACCCCTAAAAAGAAATTGCGCAGCCGGTATGAATCGCGACTGCAATCCCTGAAGCGCAGTGCCGCCAAGGCCAAAGCTCGAATGCAAGGTGGCCCAGAGTCGGAGCCGAATTTTTACCGCGATCGGGATCGGCAGTTGGAGTTTTAAAGTTAGCGTTTTAAAGTTGGCGTTTTAAAACTGGCATTTTGAAGCTAGTGCTTTGAGGCCGGGCCCTGAACTGCCGCTTGAACATTTTGGGGGGATCTCGCCAACTGCGGGATCCCCCCATGATTTAGGCCCAGACAGCTCAACCCAGCTAGGCTGAATGGGGCTTGATCATCTGGATCATTAGGCCCGCTTAGGAATCAGTTCAAAGGAGCGACAGCCCAAGCAGGGGCCCGACGGGTTCACGGCACAACGGAGCAGTTCCGATCGCGCATTGAATCGACAGCGCGGATCGCCAATGATCCATTGACCTTCAAAGAAATTTTGCTCCGAGGGGCGCTGGGTTGCCTGTACATGCAACGCAATCTTGTAGAGATGGTAGCGGCCCGATCGCAGTTGATAGCGATGGTGTCGTTCCAAGACTGCGTAGGTCTTGCCGGCCAAGTCTAAGTAGCTGCCGGGCTGAGGATGCCAATCAAGTTGCACATCACCGAGGGACTCACGAGGGTGGGTGACAATCACCTCCGTGGGTAATGAGGGTGGATCTTGTTGCATGGGCAAACGGGGGAAGGATTCAGAAGGAACCTGGTTGACAGACCCGATCGGGCAGTTTGCAATCGGATGATGGGAAATCGGCGCGAGGGCCTGGCCCCTTGGGGCGATCGCCCGGCATTCGCAACTGTCCTATCCTAGCCCGAGACTCACCGGAATCCGGCGGCCACCTCACCGGTCGATCGCACAGGGATCCATGATCCAGGGCCAAACCACCGATCGGCCCGGGCAATTTTGGATCGATCGGCCCAGCCAACAAAATCATCCAAGTCCGCCAAGCAATGGCCCCAAAAATCCAGCCCGCATGACTGCGCCGTTGCCACGCAAAAAATGCGTGGGAATTTTGTGCAAAACATTAGGGCGATCGCGCCAATACCTGTATACTGGTCAGTCTGGAAACGTATGCCGCGGCTGGCACGTTTGTCATAAGCTTTCTGGCTCAGAAGCTTGCGTTGCTTGATCTCCAACCGTCCTTCCCGTTGTCGATTAGGCGCAAAAACCGCAACAAGGAAAGGAATCTAAAGTCTTAGTTATGTCTCGATACAGAGGTCCGCGTCTCCGCATTGTGCGTCGTTTGGGCGAGCTGCCGGGTTTGACCCGCAAGAGTGCCAAGCGTGCCTACCCGCCCGGACAACATGGCCAAAACCGCAAAAAGCGTTCGGAATATGCCGTGCGCTTGGAAGAAAAGCAAAAGCTGCGGTTTAACTATGGTGTCAGCGAGCGCCAAATGTTGCGCTACGTTCGGAAAGCTCGTCGGGCAGCCGGTTCCACGGGAACGGTGCTGTTGCAACTGCTGGAAATGCGCCTAGATAACACCGTGTTCCGTTTGGGCATGGCTCCCACCATTCCCGCCGCTCGTCAGTTGGTGAACCATGGCCACATCATGGTCAACGGCCGGCGCGTGGACGTGGCTAGCTATCAGTGCCGTCCTGGGGACGTGGTTACGGTGCGGCCGAAAGATCAATCGCGCAAAATTGTGGAAAACAACCTGCAATTCCCCGGTTTGGCCAACATGCCCAGCCACCTGGAATTTGACAAGGAAAAGTTGACCGGCAAGGTGAACAGCGTGATCGATCGCGAGTGGGTGGCGCTGCAAATCAACGAACTGCTGGTGGTTGAGTACTACTCTCGCCAAGCTTAGGTTCGTTGGGGCCAGATTCCCCACTTCTATGCAAATTTGGGATTCAGGTTTCTGGATCCATTGCCAAAAAGGCATTTCAAGAGTCACCCAGCCCGATCGGTTGGGTGATTTTTTTCGATTGCAATGCCTAATCCATCAACACCCAAGTGTCCTTGGAGCCGCCCCCTTGGGAAGAGTTGACCACCAGCGATCCCCGACGCAGGGCCACCCGTGTCAGACCGCCGGGATGCACATAGATATCCTCCCCGTAGAGAACATAGGGGCGCAAATCCACATGGCAGCCCTCAAACTCCCCATCGAGCAGGGTGGGAACCCGCGACAGACAGAGGGTGGGTTGGGCGATGTAGTTGCGGGGGTTGGCCCGGATTCGATCGGCAAAATCGGCCTGTTGCTCGGCGGTGGATTGGGGGCCAATCAACATGCCATAGCCCCCGGATTCGTTGGCCGCCTTGACCACCAATGAATCCAAATGTTCCAGCACATAGGTCAAGTCCGCCGGTTCCCAACAAAGATAGGTGGGCACGTTGGGGATCATGGCCTCTTCATTCAGGTAGTAGCGAATCATTTTGGGCACGTAGGCATAAACTGCCTTGTCGTCGGCCACGCCGGTTCCCAGCGCATTGGCGATCGCCACTCGTCCCGATCGATACACATCCGTTAGCCCAGGCACGCCCAACATAGAATCGGGGCGAAACACCTGAGGATCGATGAAGTCGTCGTCAATCCGTCGATAAATGGCATCCACCCGTTGCAGGCCTTTGGTGGTTTGCATTTGCAAATAGCCATCGGCCACCACCAGGTCTCGCCCCTCCACCAGTTCCACGCCCATTTGTTGAGCCAGGAAGGAATGCTCAAAATAGGCGGAATTGTAGATTCCCGGCGTGAGCACAACGACGGTGGGATTGGCCAGGCGATCGGGCGTAAGGTTCAGCAGCGTTTCCAATAATCGCGACGGATATTCATCCACCGCCTGAATGTTGGCGTTTTCAAAGACCTTGGGGAAGGTGCTTTTCATCACGCGCCGATTTTCCAAAACGTAGGAAATGCCCGACGGACAACGCAGGTTATCTTCGAGCACATAAAACTGCCCTTGGCGATCGCGCACCAAGTCGGTTCCGGTCACGTGGCACCAAATGCCCTTGGGGGGCTGCAATCCCATACAAGGCTGCAAAAATCCCTTAGCTGATTCGATTAAATCGCGGGGCAAAATACCATCTGCAATAATTTTTTGGTCGCTATAGATATCCTGTAAAAAGCAATTCAGGGCATGAATTCGCTGTTTCAGACCCTGTTCGAGGGTTTGCCATTCTTGGGCGTTAATAATGCGCGGAATGATATCGAAGGGAAAGGCTCGCTCAATGCCTTCGCTGGCTCCATACACATTGAAGGTGACCCCCTGGCGGAAGAGGGCAATTTGAGCTGCTTCTTGGCGTTGGCTTACCTCGGCGGCTGATAGCGATCGGAGGCGATCGACCAAAAATTGAGCTTCGGGGCGGGGCTGACCGGGGCCGGCAAACATCTCATCGTAAAAGTCCCCTGGATCGTAGGAGTCCACATTCATAGGCGGATGCGTGGGCCGAGTCATGGGCTTTCGGGGTTGGGCCAATAAAGGGTGAATCGGGTTGGGCGATCGCTGGCCGAGGCTTGGGGGTTGGAGTCGATCGCCCCTTAGCCCGTGATAACGCAGGGGCTGGCCGTGATTCTGTAAGTTTTGACGCGATCGCGGTTGCCCAGAAATGCATGGAAGTTGAGCCAAGGTGTGACTGCTCCGGGGCGATCGCGCGGTGAAGCCTGAACCCAGGCTGAAGGAATCGGCGAAAGGCGTTGGTGATCTCGGGATCCAAACGAGCCTTCTCAATCATCCCAGATGGGCGATGGGCATTGCGGTTGGCAGCGGGCAAGAGGTGGCGGCCCCAAGGGGTTGGGCCCCGGCGGGGGATCACCGGGCGATCGGGATCACAGCACCTCTGTCGGTGGATCACGCTTGGCCTGTGAAATTACCACCCACAATCATGGGCTTTCGTCACGCGATTGCGGGGAAATAATCACGGCTTGAATTACAGATGAATCACAACGTTCAAGCCAAAATCACGGCATATTTAATGTCATCGAGATAACTAATTCGCAAGTGCCCAGTGCCTTCATCACTCTTAAAAATTAGTTGTCTCCAATAGCTGGCTTTTGTCCTGTTTCGCCAACCCTTAACCAACTCCAAAGATCATGGCACTGAGCACTGAAACCCGATACATCAACATCGAATTTTTTGTTAGCAATCCAATTCTGAAATGCCCTGGGAGGTTCACAGACATGTCGCAAACAACCTGGTTCTACAAAGATATGTTGGCAGAACTGTTTTCGCGTGTTTGGGAATCCCGGTGCTTGACCATGAGCGATCGCTGGGGTCTGTCCCGTGCTCTGTTGAGCTGCTCGTTGGATCTCGAAGATTTGGCTGCAATCGATCGAATTGTTCACGCTGTGCGCCGTGGCTGGCTCAGTTGCGCAAATTAGTTCGGTAATGGGTTGAGCAATAATGGGTTGAGCAATTAGTTTGCTCCTGAGCTTTTGGATATCTAGCTTGCTTGCGTCCCGTGATATCTGACCCTGCACCATCTGCCCCTGGAATATGTGGCCTCACGATATCTAGCCTTCCGATATAATGGGCTTGCTCAGGTTTGTCAAAATTTCTTCAAGATTTTGAACTCATTGAGTAACTATTAGCAATCGTGTCGCCATTCCGATGATTCTTGGGCATCACTGGGAAAGTTTTCTCATTCAGTTTTTCATTCAGCATGGTTTGGGTTTGATTTTGGCCACCTATTTGGCGGGGTTCTCGATCGCCTACTGGCGATCGCTGAGCGGCCAGTTACAAATCCTCAAACAACAACAGGCGGCTCCCGACCACTGGCGATCGGGAACCGCCTTGGTTTTGCAAACAATTTGGCCACAGTTGCTCTGGTTCTGGCCTAAGCCCAACGCATCACCAAACGCAATCAAGTCATCAAACATAATCAAGTCATCAAGCACAATCAAGCACAATCAAGCAGATCAATAACTGACTGGATACTTAAATGAATGCTGTGGAGCAATTAAGTTTCTGTAAGTTTCTGAGTTGATTTTGCACGGACTGTTGATTAGTGTTTGATGAAGTTAGATTAATTGCTCTTAATTGCTGGCTTCGGAGTTGGCAGTTTCTGGAACCACAAAGAGCAGTAATTTATCAGGATATAATTCATCCTTGGCTCGTTCAGCAAGGGCTTGAACTGAGAAGTTGGGAACAATGATGGTATCGCCATCTTGAGCATTACGAATCACTTGCTCTAAGTTGGCAGCCCAGTTGTCATCGTCAATCAGCGCGAGAGATTCGGCCATGGCTCTGAAGAAAAAGTCTAAAGAAGAGTGAAAGTTCACAAGAGCGGAGGAATGGCGCATCAAGAACTGGAAAGTTGCTGACTTTCACTAGCCCTTGATCGGCATTCATGGTTCATTTAACCACTGAAAGCATTTGGGAGCATGGTCGTTAACAATAGCTGCCAAGATTGATAGTTGGCAAAATTTGCGGTGTGATTGAAGTCTAATTTGGGTGTTTGAGGTTGCAGCACGCGATTGGCGGTTCTGCGTACCATTGGGAGATGGAATATCGGGTTTTGCCAACAACGGTAGTCTGTGCCGATCGCGATCGGGCAGAGCAGGTGGTGCAGTGGCTGGCGCAGGTGGATACGCACTGGGCCCAGGCCGCTTCGATCGTTGACGGGGCGATCGCCCAGCAGCAATGGTTGGCGAATGACAATTCCCTGTGGCCAACGGGGTTGTTGGTGGTGGATGGGGCGGTGGTGAATGAGCAGGGAGAGCCGTTGTGGCGGTGTTTGCTCCCCTCTGGGTCACCGGTTGCGATGCCCTTGTCCGGGATGGTTGATGAACAATATCAGGTTTCGATCGCCCGCTTGTTGGTGGTGTTGGTGGACTCGCCCGCTGCGGAGGTGGCGGCCATTGAGGCGGGTGCGCTAGATGCTTTGGTGTGGTCGGCGTTGGCGGCGACGGGAGGCCTGATCCGGTTGGGGCGATCGTTGCGGTTGGTGCAAGGGGTGTTGGCCAATTGGGAGCGGCAGTTGGCGTTGGCGGCTCCTTTTGCGGAAGAAATGGGTGAAATCGCGGATTCGGCTGCGGTGATTGTGCGGGCCAGTGCGGAGAAACCGAATTCAGGAACCCAATTAGCCAGCGGCCCGATCGCAAGCCCGATCGAAAACTCGACGATTAACCCAGCTTCTCACTCGAAGACGGGGGCAACTCCGGGCATCATTCCCGGTGTGGTCATCAATTGCGCCCCGGGGTTGCCTTCGATCGATCAACCCCTGCTCGCCACGGCCAGTTGCGATCGGGAAGACCGCGATCGGGAAGACCGCGATCGGGAAGACCGCGATCGGGAAGACCGCGATCGGGAAGACAATGACTCCACCCATCCGATCGCCCCATGGACAGCGGACTTGGCAGCCAGTTCAGAATCAGGATTGCAGCCCAGTGATGATTCAGAATTGACGATCGGGTTGCCATCATCCGCGCCAATGGGCTGGCAACCGCAAGCTTCACCGGCCAACCCCGCCGGTCAGCGGCCCAGAGCGCCGTCAACCACCGTGCTACCTGGCTTGAGAGTTGCCTTGGGGGGCATTTTTTCGGGCCCTAGCAGCGATCGGGCCGGGATGGCCGCTGAGAGTTTATTAACCGGCCCTGAAATTAGACCTGAGATTGAACCGGAAATTAGACCGGAAACCAGCTCTAATCCTGGAATTCGCCCCGAAATTAACCCCGAAATTAACGTTGACACCAGCCCCGGAGTTAACCCTGAAATTAACCCCGAAAACTCGATCGAGGCGGTTGCCATGCCGCTCGCCCCGAGTGCTGAGGGCAACGGACCGAAAATAGTGCCCACTGAGGGCGAAATTACCGCCATTCAAGGCGATCGCCTGCCAGCCTTGGGAGCAGCCGATCGATCTCAAGCGGCATCCCAATCGTGGTTAGCGGTCTTGGATCAGGTGTTGGATCACACGATCGATGGAATCGTGATTGTGAACCGTGAGGGGCGAATTGACTATGCCAACCCGGCGGCCTGTCAGCTTTTTGGGCGATCGCCGGAACAGTTGGTGGGCGAACACCTTGGAATTCCGATCGGCTCCGAGAAAACCACAGAAATTGATATTCTGCACCCCGATGGTTCCGTGGGCGTGGGCGATTTAAATGTGTCCCCGATCGAGTGGTTGGGGGAGCCGGCCTATGCCGTGGCCATTCGGGATGTGAGCGATCGCAAGCGGGTTGAGGCAGACTTGCGCTATCGCCTCAGCCTGGAAAGTGTGGTGGCCTATGTGGCGCGTCTGTTGGTGACTGCCGATGATGATGTGCGGTTTGGGTCTGTTTTGGAAGCGGTGGGGCGAGCCATGTTGGCCGATCGGGTCTTGCTGCTCCATGGGCCTATGGAACGCCCCCTTTTGAACCTGGCCTGCGAGTGGCATGAAGAGAATCAAATGCCCGTGGTACGAGACTTTAACCGCCTTGGCGGCCATTTGCCGCCCCTTTGGACCGAGCAATTAGGGCGCGATCGAGCCGTGGTGATTGAATCCCGACAGGCCCTGCAATCGGAAGATTCCGCCGTGACCGAGTGGCTCAACTGCTTGGGGGCCAACTCCGTGCTCATTGCCGCCATTCACGATCGCCGGGATGCCCTCTGGGGAGCCTTGGTGCTCTGTGTTCATCAAGCGCGTTCCTGGTTAGCCCAAGACCTGCAAATTCTGCAAACCATTGGGGACACCATCTATGCCTGGTACGATCGCCAAGCCACCCAAGATCGGCTGCGAGCCTCAGAAGCGCTCTACTCCAGTATTTTTGAGCGATCGGACGAACGAATTTTTTTGGTCAATGTCCACCCAGACGGACGGTTCACCTACGAAACCGTGAACCCCGCCTTTGAACGGGCCTTGGAACACCGCGCCACCCACATCATCGGTCGATCGCCCCAAGACCTGTTTCCCCCCAGTTGTGCCACGCCGATCATTGCTCGGTTTCGAGCCTGTGTTGCCGGCCGGGACACCATCCGTTGCGAAGAAGAGCTGATGATTCGGGGTAAACAGCGAATTTGGCACACCAGCTTAGTTCCCATCCGCGATGCCTGGAACCGCGTGATTAAGCTCCTGGGCAGCGCCCGCGACATTACCCAAGAGCGAGAAGCCGCCCTCCAGCGCAACAACCAAAACCGCTATCGGCAACTGCTCGCCTCGATCGCCTTCAAAATTCGCCAATCTTTGGATATTCAAGTGATCTTGGGGCGCACGGTCAGCGAACTGCAAAAAACCCTCAAAGCCGATCGCGTGATGTTCTACCGTTGCCAAGCGGACGGCAACGGATCGATCGCCGCCGAAGCCATCGCCCAGCCCTTCGGGGCGATCGACCCCAGCCACACCTGGTGTTGCACCCTCAACCTAGACAACACCCACCCCAACCTCGATCGCTACTGGCAGGGGCAAATTTCCTGCGAAGACGACCTCACCCAACTGCAACTGTCCCCCGAGCAGCGCAGTTGCATCGACAGCCTCAGCATTCGTAGCCAAGTGATCGTCCCCGTCACCATCGCCGCCGTTCACTTCAATCCCAGTGCCCTTGGATTTGTGCCCCCGGAAGTGCTGACCGATCGGCTACAACCGGCCACCATTCTGTTGGGGCTGCTGTGCCTTCAGCAATGTCAGGGGCCAAGGCATTGGACTTCCTTTGAAATTGACCTGTTGCAACAACTGGCTGGACAACTGAGCATTGCCCTTTACCAAGCCCACCTCCTTGAAGAACGTACCAGAGCCATTGAAGGATTGCGGCGCTCCAACGAACAGCTCCAGCAATTTGCCTACGTCGCTTCCCATGACTTGCAAGAACCCCTGCGTGGCATCATTGCCTTCTCAGAAATGCTCACAGAAGAATGCGCCCCCCAACTTGATCAAAACGCCCAAGAATATTTGCAATTCATCATCGACAGCGGCCAACGAATGCGCCAATTGATTCGAGATCTTTTGGCCTATTCCAGAGTGGAAACTCGCGGCCGAACCCTAGAACCGGTTGATTGCAGCCAGATTATTGAGATCGTACTTAATAATTTACGACTAGCAATTCAAGATAATCAGGCCACTATTCAGGCTAAAAATTTGCCCATTGTTTTGGCCGATTCCATGCAATTGGCACAGCTTTTTCAAAATCTCATTGGCAATGCCCTAAAATTTCGGGGCAAATCCAATCCTGTCATTACCATTACTGCTAATCACGAAGAACATCATTGGCGTTTTCAGGTCATTGATAATGGCATTGGAATTGACCCACAATATAGCGAGCGAATTTTTAATATTTTCCAAAGACTCCATAACCGTGAAGAATATGAAGGGACTGGCATTGGGTTAGCCATCTGTCGGAAAATTATCGAGCGTCACGGTGGCTCGATCGGGGTGCAATCTCAACTCGGCCAAGGATCGTCATTCTGGTTTACGATTCCCGACCAGCCCGAAACCATTCCCATCACTGAGCTAAGTTTTAGCCCCAGCTAGCGATCGCAACCCTGTAGGATTGATGTTTAATTCCGCTCGATCGCCCGTGCCATGGGTTTTCGTCCGTGTCATTAAGGCCAATGATTGTTATTAAATTGCCCAATCGTTTGAGTTGGGCCAGCCCAAGGAGTGCCATGAGTTCAATGGGCTGAATTGGTTGAGTGGGTTTAATGGAGTAATTGCCAGACAACAGCAGGATTTCTCAGTCGAGGGGTTCTCGATCGGGCTGTGCAGGGTTTGTTGATCGATCGAAGGATTGGTGAATGAGTGAGTTTGTGAGTGAATAGAAATGATGAGTCAATAGGAATATAATCCCATTAATAATGACCCCCAATTTCAGAATCATTACCCCTTTCAGCAAATGAGTAGGCAGTGACCAGATTGTTAGGATGTCGTTATAATGCCAGCAAAAAATATTGAAATTTTACTCATTGAAGACTCAGCAGTTGATGCCAGGCTAACAGAAAGGCTGTTTGGGCGGCTGAACATTCCCCATCGATTACACTTGGTGCGAGATGGCGAAGAGGCAATCAAGTTTTTAGAGAAAACAGCATTAGTTCCTGAAAAATACTGGCCCGATTTAATTCTGTTAGATTTGAACTTACCCCGTCGTAGTGGCTATGAAGTCTTAGAAGCAATTAAAAAACATCCATCACTCAAAATTATTCCTGTCATTGTGATGACCACTTCTGATCAAGAGGAAGATATTCGCAGATGCTATGAATTGCAAGCCAATGCCTACATTACCAAGCCAGATAGTTTACATAGTCTTTTAGAAACGCTATTGGCGATCGAGGCGTTTTGGTTACGTTCTGTGAAATTACCCTCTCCAAAGTTCTAAAAGCCATCATCGGTTTACTGTTTGAAAATAAAACCCAGAAATAAAACCCAGAGATAAAACCTGAAAATGAAGCCTGGAAATGAAGCTTAGAAATAAACTCTGAAAATAAAATAGATAATTTTTCGCTGCTGACAACATGAAACTTGAAGTGATGGTGTAAGATCATACAAATTCTTGTTCTTGATGTTGATTATTTACTTGATTATTTATTTTGACGAGTTAGTTAATTTTAATATGGTTGTTCCCTGCAAAGAAACCGAACAGATTGGATGAGCCGCTTGCATAACTAAACTTGACCACTATCGATCGAATCGTTAGCTAAAATTGATATAAGACCTTTACCCGGAACGATCGGTACGCCATATCACAGATGCCATGCAGCAATCATTAGGTGGGCATTAGCCATCCCACAAATAACTACAAATAACCATAGATAACTGTGCGTAGTCAGCGAGGTAAGGGCTGTATTTGAATCTGTAATCACTCTGGTAGCATTTCGCACATTGCCCAGACATTCCTTGACCATGCTTGGGTTGATTTGGGTTAATACTGAACAATTGACCGATCGAGAGCGCATGATTGATCCTGAAAATATTCAAGGACAGTGATGTTTCTATCACAGCGTAAAAACAATCCAAGAATATTGATTGGTAGGCTTCTCTCGTTAATGCTTAGACAATACTTAGACGAAAATCATGAGTTTGATCAGCTCACTTGCTAAGACTTCCCAGTTTAAGGTTGGTCTTAAAAAGATGGGTCATGATGTATAGGGCAGGAATTTGCATGAGATAGACCTAACGAGCCGAACTTCCAAGGATGTTCGGCTGTGCCTTTACTTTGCCTTTACCTTTGGGAAAGTTCTGGTCATGGGGTTGGTTAAATGAGTAGGATCACTGGGATTCTGCTAGACAACCGCCCTCAAGGTCTGATTGCTTTCCGGGTGGGAGGACTGCTGGAGTCGAATGGGCGGAAATGATTAGGCAAACCGGTGGCGGCAATTTTGCCAATCAATCCCCTTGGGGGTTGAGGTTTGGGTGGTTAGGCTGAAGTTGACAACGATCGAGGTCATTTGAGGTCAGTCATGCTATGCCACTCACGATCGCGCGGCCACAGGATCTAGGAGGTTAATTCAGCGGTGGGGGACTCAGCGATTGAAGTGCTGGTCGTGGAAGACAATCCCACGGATGCGCGATTATTGGAAATGATTTTGGCGAAGGTGACGACCCAAGGGTTTCGTTGGCGAAGGGTCGATCGCCTGAGCGATGCCCTGACGCTGTTGAATCAACGGCGGTACGATATTGTGCTGTTGGATTTGGCCCTGCCGGACAGCTACGGGCTGGATACGATTCGGCGGGTGCGATCGGCGGTGGCCGATGTGCCGATCGTGGTGCTGACGGGGTTGGATGACGAGGCGATCGGGTTGGCTTCCTTGCGCGAAGGGGCCCAAGACTACCTTTTAAAAGATGAATTGCGGCCAAATTTGCTGTCGCGGGCCATGCGCTATGCGATCGAGCGGCAACAAATTTTGGATGACCTGCGCCACAACCGCGAAGAATTGCAACGGCAGGAGTCGTTTTTGCGGGCAATTGTTGACGCGAACCCAAACTTTATTTTTGTGAAGGATGAACGAGGGCGATTCACCCTAGTTAATGAAGCTTTGGCAACGTTTTACAACACAACGCCCGGGCGAATGCTGGGCAAAACAGAAGCGGAACTAGGCGGGAACTCGGCCCAGGTGCAACATAGCCAGCGGGAGGAAGAATCGATTATTGAAACCATGCAAGAAAAATATATTGCCCAGGAGCCACGCCGCAGCTCAACGGGCGAAGTGCGTTGGTTTCAAACCATTAAAAAGCCCTTGATGTTGCCCAATTCAACCCAACGGCAACTGCTGGGCGTGATTACGGATATTACGGAACGGCAACAGGCGGAGGCCCTGTTGTGGCAACAGGCGGAACGGGAACAACTGCTGAGCCAAGTGACCCAGCAAATTCGCCGATCGCTAGATTTGGGGGAAATTCTGCAAACGACGGTGCAAACGGTGCGCGAAGTGTTGGGGGTGGATCAAACGGCCATCTATCGTCACTTGACCCCGGCGGGGATGGCGAGTCGATCGGACGCTGACCCATCCAGCACCCATGCACTGGAGCTGTCGGCGATGAATTGCCGTGATGCCGCTCCTCCAGTCTGTGGCAGCGAGGCGGTGACCGACGGGGCGGGCCTGGAGCGGTTGCTCTACCTCGTGAAGCATGAGATTTGGGAGGTGGAGGATGTGTTGGCGGACGATCGCTGGCCGGCCGCTTACCGGGATGCCATTGCCCAGGCGGGGGTGCGTGCCATCTTAGCCGTGCCCATTTTGCGAGGGGAAGCGGTGCCGGTGTTGCCGCTGAAAATGGACGATCGCCCAGAGGGCGGGGCCACCACGGGACATCCGCCTAATCCGCTTGGAGATGATCAGTGGGGACTGTTGGTGGTGTATCAGTGGCACGAACCCCACAGTTGGCAAGCCTGGGAAATTGAGTTTTTGAAGCAGTTGGCCGGCCAACTGGCGATCGCGATTCAACAGGCGGAGTTATATCGACGGTTGGAGTTGGCCAACCGAAAGTTGGAGCGATTGGCTACGTTGGATGGCCTGACGGGCATTTCCAACCGCCGCAGTTTCGATGAGGCCCTGGCCCGAGAGTGGCAAAGGGCCTTGCGCCAACAATCGCCCCTGGCAATCTTGGTGGGTGATATTGACTCGTTCAAAACCTATAACGATCGCTATGGCCATTTGGCGGGGGATGATTGTCTGCGCCAGGTGGCCCGCTCGATCGCCCAGGCCGTGAAGCGATCAACGGATCTCACGTTTCGCTATGGCGGGGAAGAATTCGCGGTGATTTTGCCGGAAACCCACATCGACGGAGCCATGACAGTGGCGCATGGCATTCTCGAAACCATCCGCGATTTGCAAATTCCCCATGCCTATTCGCCCGTGGCTTCGATCGTGACCCTCAGCTTGGGGGCCGCCAGTCTGATCCCGCGTGCCAATTTAGATCCCTCGGCGCTGGTGGCTGCGGCTGACTTGGCCCTGTTTGAAGCGAAAACCCGTGGTCGCAACCGAGCTTGCCCAAGCGGTGAGTTGTCCCACTGAGTTCTGTGGTGTGGGATCAACTCAGATCGCATCAGTTAACTTGAGCAATTTCAGCAACTTTCAGATCACACCAGTTAACTTTAGTCACTTCACTTCAGCCAATTTCAGCAACTTCAGATCACGTCAATTAACTTCAGTGAATTTCAGCAAACAATCAGCAAACGAGTTGTGATTTGTTTAGTTGAAAGACCTCAGTAGCTCCAAGGAAAACCTAGTAAAGGGGCACTGAGCGATCGATCTCTAGGGCATAGGCATGAATGCCGCCTGTGATGTTTTTCACGATTTGATACCCCTTCCCTTCCAGCCACTGACACATTTGAGCCGATCGCAACCCGTGGTGACAGATCACCCAGGTTTCCTGATTAAAGTTCAGGATTGATTCGATCATGGTGCTCCATTGTTCGTATTCACTCAGGGGCAAATTAATAAATCCAGGGAGTTGCGACAAGGCCAATTCTTGAGGTTCCCGCACATCTACCAGTTGCACCAGACCGGTCGGTTCGCGTAAATAGGCTGCCAAATCTTGCACAGTCACGGTATCCATTAGCATTCGTTCCAAATCACGCTTCTGTTCAAAAGGGGCGAAAGACCGCAGCAAACTGCGATTAATTGAATTTGATCGAGATTGGCCGAGAAGAAAACCCTACGAAGGGATTCTTTATCACCATAACCCGACTTTTAAAAACAGGCGACTAATTGTATAAACCAGAACTTAACAGTGTCTTTTGTAGACGCTTCGGCCAATTTCAAAACAATTTTAAACAGCAAGCCGCTTTGGAATTCATTCCATTTGGGCTATGAAGTCATGGTTTATACCATCAATCAGCATTAAATAATCGCCCTTAAAAATTGCCATCAAAGCCAGTCGCTTTGATGTTCCGGGTTTCATGCTGATTAGTATTGATGAATTGGAAATTGAGATCAGGATTGGTCAGCCCGGCATAGCCATGATTGACCAGCAATTGATTAGGGAAATTGATCGGAAACCGATCGAGGCGGGGCCAAGGTCAGTCCTTCCGCAGCACAGCAGGTGATGAACCCACTGTTTTGGGAACGGATTCGCCCCTTGGCCCATGAAGCCCTAGCCGAAGTTTTTGATGATGGCGCTGGCAAATTCCGAGCACTTCAGCGGCGGATTCACAGGCGGCTCCATCTGTCGAGCCAGATCGTAGGTCACTTCTCGCTGTTCGATCGACTTGGCCAAACCGGTCTTAATCAGATCAGCCGCCTCTTGCCAGCCCATGAATTCCAACATCATTACGCCAGACAAAATCACCGATCCCGGATTCACTTGATCCAATCCGGCATACTTGGGCGCAGTGCCGTGGGTGGCTTCAAAAATGGCCGCGTTGTCACCAATGTTAGCCCCCGGAGCCATGCCCAAACCGCCTGCGATCGCGGCGGCCGCATCGGACAAATAATCGCCATTCAGGTTCATGGTCGCCAGAATTGAATATTCATCGGGGCGAATTTGAATCTGTTGGAAAATGTTGTCAGCGATCCGATCGTTGACCATCACTTTTTCCTTCCATTGGCCGTTGCCGTGGCTGTCCCAAATGGCTTCCAGAACCTCGCGCACCTCTTGGCAAATGGCTTCCCGCTTTTCGGCGGGGTAGCTGTCATAGCCGGGGTCAATCAGCTTGGCGTTGTCCTCGATCGACAGGTCAGGATTATTCTCTTGATTGCTCAGAATCCACGACTCCCGCTCAGTCACGCATTCGGCACGAAATTCACCGGTTGCCACCGCATAGCCCCAATCCCGGAAGGCTCCTTCGGTGTATTTCATGATGTTGCCCTTGTGAACCAAGGTCACGGCCTGTTTATTTTTGGGCAACCGCAGGGCGTTTTGAATTGCTCGACGGACTAGGCGCTGGGAACCGGTGATGCTGATGGGTTTGATGCTGATGCCGGAATCTAATCGAATCTGTTTATTTTTCAGTTCCGGGGTTTCGGGAATCAGTTGATTGTTCAGAAAGTCAATCAATTGATCGCAGCCAGGAGTGCCCTGTTTCCACTCAATGCCCAGGTAAATATCTTCGGTGTTTTCCCGATAGATAATCACGTCCAGTTTTTCGGGGCTTTTGTGGGGAGAAGGCGTGCCGTTGTAATACTTACAGGGACGAACACAGGCGTAGAGATCAAAAATTTGCCGCAGGGCCACGTTGAGCGATCGAATGCCGCCGCCAACGGGAGTCGTGAGGGGGCCTTTAATCGCCATGCCATATTCCCGAATGGCCGTGAGGGTGTCTTCGGGGAGATATTGATAGGTTCCGTAGACTTCACAGGCTTCGTCGCCCGCATAGACCTTGAACCAGGAGATTTTGCGCTGACCACCGTAGGCTTGTTCGATCGCCGCATCAAGCACGCGCTGGCTGGCGGGCCAAAGGTCAATGCCCGTGCCATCGCCGCGAATGAAGGGAACGATCGGGTTGTCGGGGACGATCGGTTGACCGTTTTCAAAGCGAATTTTTTCACCGACGGTGGGGGGCGTAATCTTGTCGTACATGGTTGCGCGAAAAACGGATTGGGGTAACTATACCGTGCGACTCGCAATTCGGCGGGTCATGGCGTACAGACTCGATCGATCTGAGACATCGCCCATCGATCGGTTGATTGGCACTGGTCGGCACTGGTCAGCATCGATCGACGTTCATCGATGTTGTGAATCGGTATCAATGGGCTTTAGGTTGATTGGCCCCGGGTTGATTGGCCTAAACCGAGGCCAGGTCGATCGCCCGGCGGCGGGGCACTTCATAGCTCCAAAAGTCCTTAGCCATTTCCGTGTTGGGAAAAATCATTCGGGCCTCGTTCAGCAAATCGTGAAAGTCGATCGCGTTGCCCGGGGCGTAGCGGGGGCTGAAGTGCGTGATGATCAGGGTTTTGACCTGCGCCGCCAAGGCCACTTGGGCGGCCATGGTGGTGGTGGAATGGAGCCGCTCAAAGGCCAATTGTGAATCCGCGTGGGCAAAGGTGGCCTCGTGGATCAGCACATCGGCATCCTGGGCCAGCTCGATCGATCGCTCACAAAACACTGTGTCCGTGCAATAAACCCATTTGCGTCCTGGTTCCGGCGGCGCACAGAGGGTTTGGCCGTCAATTGTGCGGCCGTCGGGCAGGGTGACGGTTTCGCCGCGCTTCAGGCGGCCATAAACCGGGCCGGCGGGAATTTCCAGGGCCCGAGCTTTTTCAATATCAAATCGGCCGGGGCGATCTTTTTCCGTGACCGCGTAACCATAGGCCGGAACCCGGTGCTCCAGCAGTTGGCAATGCACCGTGAATTCGTCATCTTCAAAGATTTTGCCCGGTTCCACGGTGTGGACTTTGATGGGAAAAGAAAACCGGGTTTGGGAATAGCGCTGACAGGCTTTTAAATACCCCGATAAATCGGCCGGCCCGTAGAGATCGATCGGGTGAGGTTGCCCCGCCAAGCCAGAACTGGCCAACAATCCCATCAACCCAAAGATATGATCTCCATGCATGTGGGTGATGAAAATGCGGGTGATTTGGCTCGATCGCACTTCACTGCGTAAAAGCTGATGTTGCGTGCCTTCGCCGCAGTCAAATAACCAAGCTTCGGCCCGCTGAGGCAACCGCAACACCAAACTGGAAACGTTGCGCGATCGGGTCGGTACGCCAGAACTCGTGCCCAAAAACGTCACTTCCAAGATGGTCGCTGCTCCTGCGAATCGATCGCCCCTATCTTGCCACGGGCGGGGCCGTTCATTGCACCCGGAAGCGCCCCGGTCGATCGGGTCTGGCAACCACGCCCATTTCGCGTCTCAAGGGCTGATGCCCATGGTTTGGGGGCAATTAACCAGAGCTATCGGGGTTGCCGATCGCCGGGTGGTAGCGACCTGCTAGCAGTTCCGATCCTGACGCGCCCATCACCTCGGATAGATAGTCGGCGGTGGCCCCCACGGCGGCGATCGCCCGATCGTAGTCCAGCCGGGTCGGGCCCAAAATGCCCACACTGCCAAGGGGCGAAAGGCCGTTGCCGTAAAGGGAAGAAATGAGCGTGTAGCCCTGAATGGGTTCCCAGGGGTTTTCCATGCCAATGCGGATGCGCACCCGGCGCTCATCTTCTGGCTCATCAAAAATCAGCGACCACAGTTGATCCTGTTCCGCCTCCAGCAGATGAATCAGGGTTTGCACCTGTTGCAGCTCCGAAAACTCCGGTTGACGCAACACCTCCGACACGCCGCTAATCAAAATTCGGGTGGCGATCGGGGTTTGGGCCCGGCGCGCCAAATGAATCAAGGCTTCCCGCAGAGCTTGGCCCCGGCGATCGAACTCCCGGCCCAGCTCATCCCAATCCAAATGGGCCACGGCCAAGAAGGAGTGATCCCGCAGACGAGCATCCAAAAAGTTCGACAGAATCACCAACTCCCGCTCCAGGGTTTCGGGATCCGGTAGGGGAGCCTCTTCGGTGTTCGGTAAGGGTACGATCGCGGAATGGCTTTGGTAATCATCCGTCACCACCAACACCATCACCCGATCGACCTCCATGGGCAGCAGTCGCACATGGCGCACTTGAACCGTGCGGGTTTGGGGCAAGGCGATCGCCGCGATGCAACCGCTGAGGCGAGCCAACAACTGGGCCGCTCCCTTCAGCAACACTTCCAAGTGGGGCGACGAAGCATCCAGGCGATCGCTCAGGAGTTGATTCACCTTTTGGGCTGTGCGATCGGACGGGACAGCGCAACGATCGACATAGACCCGATAGCCCGAGTCCGATGGGACGCGCCCGGCTGACGTGTGGGGTTGGTAGAGCAAGCCGGCCTTTTCCAAGGCCCCCATGGCATTTCGCACCGTCGCCGGACTCGCATCCAGTTGATATTCTTCCACCAGCACCTTTGACCCCACCGGCTCGGCCGTGGAGATGTAGTGACGGATGGTGGCGAACAAAATGCGCTCTTGGCGTTCGGTGAGCTGAAACTCCATAAATTAGGAAAAATCGAAAACGGCGATCAGTTGGATGGGGCAGTGAAAACGGGCGGCGCGATTGGGTCGATCGCCCTGGCAGAATGGCTACCAATGAGACTGGGCAGATCGATCGCCTAGCACTGGGCAGGCGGTTCAGAAGCTCGACTGCCTCCTATTGTAGGGGGCGGCGGCGGGAGCAATCTGTCATAGCTGCAACTTAGATCTGAATTGAATCTGGATTGGATCTGGATTGGATCTGGATTGGGACTTGGCTAAGAATTGAGTGAGAGCTGAGTTGAAACCGAAGCCCGATGAGCGAATTGCAGTCTAATGGATGGTTAACAAGCGTTTTCAAGCGAACATTACCAATCAATCTTGTCAATAAACATCGTCATGGGCGATCGAATCAAGGGACGCTGGGCTGCTCAAGGGTTGGCGGCGATCGGGGCGATCGGGCTGTTGGGGGCTGGAGTTGCCGGGGCCACGGAGCCAGCCCAACCCCGTTGCTTGGCGGATTTGCCCGCCGCGATCGCCCAATGGCAACAGGATCCCCGCTGGGCCCGATCGCACTGGGGATTCCTGGCCCGCACCTTGGATCCTGCCAATCCCCAAACCTTGATTCAGGGGCAAGCTCAACAATTTTTTGTGCCGGCCTCCAATGCCAAGTTGTTTTCCACGGCGGCGGCCCTGGCGGCGTTGGGCCCCGAGTTTCGATCGCCCACGCGGGCCTATTGGCGACCCAAAAGCGCCACCCAACCCCGGCCCGCTTGGTGGATTGTGCCCGGTGGTGACCCCACCATCACCCACCAACAGCTCCAGGCTTGGGCCGATCTCCTGGCGACCTTGCACCCGCCCACGGAGGCGCTGGATGTGGTGGTGTTCGATCGCTCAGAAACTCCGCCCAGTTGGGAATGGGATGATTTGACCTATGGTTACGCTCCCGTGGTGAACCGGGCCATGGTCGATCGCAACGCCGTTTCCTTGACCTTTCGCCCTCAGTTTTTGGACGGTGCGCCGAGTTTGGAAGTGCAAACCCAAGAGCCAGTAGAAGGGTTGTTGAATTGGTTTCAGCCTCGGGAATTTCAGGCTTTGCCGGCCGACGCGGAACCCACCTGGCAATTGCAACGCGATCGACAAACGGGATTGATTCTGTTCACTGGGGGGCTGCCCATGGGCACATCGGCCCAAGCGGAAGTGGCCCATCCCCGACCGGGCCAAAAATTCGCTTGGTTGATTGCCGATCGCCTGTCGGAGCAATTTTTTCGCCAGGTGCGATCGCACCCGTTGGTGGCCCCGCCGCCACCGCCGACCGTGAATTGGCAGCGATCGCCCTTGGAAGTGGCCCCCCTGCCTGCCCCGGCCGACGATCGGTTTCGGAATCCGCCCGTTGTCCCGATCGTGAATCTGCGGAATCCGCCCGGGCCCTTGGGACAGCCCACGGCGGAACTGGCATCCGCCAATCTGGCGGCGGTGATTAGCCAGGTGAACCAAGCCAGCGATAACTTGGGGGCGGAGGCCCTGTTGCGTTGGTTGGATTCCGATCGCCCCATGGATCGGCTCACAACCGTCTTGACTGATTTGGGTTTGGATCCAACGGCCTATCGGCTGGTGGACGGTGCGGGCCTGTCGCGCCAAAACCTGGTTAGCCCCGAGGCGATCGTGCAACTGCTGACGATCATGGCTCGATCGCCCCATGCCCAGATTTACGAAAATTCCCTGCCGATCGCGGGGGAAACCGGCACGTTGGCCAACCGCTTTCGGGATACTCCCCTAGCGGGCCAGTTACGCGCCAAAACCGGTACGCTGACCGGTGTGGCGGCCCTGTCTGGCTATCTGAATCATCCTGAGTGGGGGCCCGTGGCCTTCAGTTTGATGATTGACCACGCCAACACCCCCACCCGTGACTTGCGGGCCGCGCTGGATCAGGTGGTGCTGTGGCTGTATGGGGCGCGATCGTGTGCCAACTAAGCCATTCCCAACCGTCTTGGATTCATCCTCAGCGCAAGAAATTCGCTGGATCCTGATCGCGGCGGTGCTTGGTGGGAATCGGTGGCCCCTGGCGATCGCCCGCCAAGGCCGCCGTCGCCTCCAGGGCTGCACGCAGATATTTCGCCGCATAAATCGACATATCCCGAGGCACGCTGATTCGATCGCGCAGATATCGCAACGCCACATCCGACCCCGACGGCGGCACACAAACCTCACCCGTCATCATCCGCGTCAGGGCACAGCGCAACGCCTGATCCACCAACTCATCGTGACTGGGATTCACCCGAATTAAGTTCGCCCGATGCTTCAAAACCCGAAACAGCGCCTCCGATCGGGCTGTGTCTGGCTCCTCATAGGTTGCGTCCGGCAAGCCCAACCAAGGGCCATGATCCACCTTGGTTTGATTGATCGCAGTTTGTGGATCTTGGTTTTCCCAACAGCCGCCCATTTGTGGCGGCAAATCATGGGCATGGGTATGAAAATCGCTTTGGGTTCCGCGATAGGTCGATCGAGTTTCCATCGCCGCAAACCAATCTTTCAAACGGGGATTTTCGTCCCGTAATGAATAGCCTTTGTAGTAAAACAAGCTGGCATTCATCCGCTCCACATAGGGCGTGAAAATCACATCTGCCGTACTGAATTGATCTAAGAAATAAGGCCCAGGAGTTGCCGCCAAGGCCGCCTCAACGGAGGTCACCACCTCCAGAAATTGCCGCCGGTTTCGAGCCTCCTGCTGCTCAGACAAGGTTGGATAGCAAAGCCAGGAACACCAAGCCCGAAACAGCAACCGTTCCAAACGGCGCAAAGGCAACACCAGCGCCGACTCCATGCCATAGACCAATGGCCCAAATGCCTGCTCCAAAGCCAGCAAAATATCATCACTTTCCGTGATCAAATACCCATCTAGTTCCAGGGCTGGCAACATGCCCGAGGGCACTTTTTGCTTATACCATTGCTCCTTTTGGCCATAGCAAAACATCGTGACCTTTTCGATGCGGTAAGGAATTTGCTTTTCCTCTAGCCAAAGCCAAACTTTTTGGCAATAGGGACACCAAGCGTGGTGATCGCGATAGAGCGTGACGCGGGGTTCAGCGTCTGGCTGCCCAAAGAGTCGCAATTTTGCTTGGGAATTGGTGGGCCCATGGACTAAGTTCGGTTGCCATTGGGTCAGCGCTGCTAAATCAGTCCAAGATAGGGGGTCGCGGGTCATGGTTGGTGATGTAGCAAGCCTATTCAAGGTTTCATTCAGTTCTAGATTAGGATATGCAGCCCGGTTTGATAACGTGAAACATACCCAAATTTAGTTTTGGGCTTTTTTTGGGCTTTTCTTTTTTGGGCTTTTTCAATATCTGCTGAAGTATTGGTGACTAAGCCTTTGCCATAGTCCCTTGGTGTTGCTCTAGGGGCTTGATTCCAGATTTTTAATTCCAGATTTTTAGCTTCAGATCTTTAACTCCAGATTTTTGGGTTATTGCTTCAATAGCTCCTGGATCATATTCGCCAATTGCTTGAGCTTAACGGGTTTGTTCAAGTAGGCGGTGGCTCCCGCTTGCAAGCACCGTTCCTGGTCGCCTGCCATGGCGAGGGCCGTCAAGGCAATGATCGGCAAGGATTGAAAGTCGGGATCTTGGCGAATTTGGGCAATGGCCGTCAGCCCGTCCATTTCTGGCATTTGGATATCCATTAACACCAAAGCGGGTTGGTGCGATCGCACCATTTCGATAGCTTCTCGGCCATTTTGGGCCGATAGAATCTGATAGTTTTGTGCCTTTAGATAGCTGGAAATGGTCATGATGTTGGCTTCGTTATCTTCCGCCAACAAAATTAATGGCTGACCGGTTTCAATCGCTTGCAAGTCAATCAATTGGGTTCCGTTGCAAGCAGGCAGTGAGCTATGGAGTCCCGGGGCTATTTCAGAAGCACTGGGCGATCGCGTTGGCCCCTTTGACCAACAGGGCAAATACACCTGAAAACAACTGCCCTGGCCCACTTCGCTTCTGACGCTGACCCGACCGCCATGCAATTCAGTGATGCGCTTCACCAGGGCCAAGCCTAGGCCTGTGCCTGCATATTGGCGGCTGAGGCGGCTGTCAATTTGTACGAAAGATTGGAACAGTTTTGATAGGTTTTCTGGCGCGATGCCAATGCCTGTGTCGCGAACAGTGAAGCAAATTTGGGCCGGTCGAAAATCTGAATAGGAACTTTGGGAGCTTGACGCTTGGGAACCTGAATCTTGGGAACCTGAATCTTCGATCGGCGCTGAAATAGATGTTGAGATCGGTTCTCGATCGAGCGGTTCATAGGGTGGTTTTTGCGGTGCTTCTTCCATCATCACCACCAGCTCAACGGTCCCAGAATCCGGCGTGAATTTAACCGCATTGCTCAACAAGTTGATTAAAACCTGCCGCATCCGTCGCCCATCCACTTGGATCGACAAATCCCGCAGATTTTCAGCGATCGAGGCTTTCAGGGCAATTTTTTTCTGCGAAGCTAACTGCTTCACAAAAGCCAAGCTGTTTTCGCACAGATCCCAAACCGAAACCAAATCCAAATCTAATTCCAGGCGATTGGCTTCAATTTTCGACAAATCCAGAATGTCGTTAATCAGCTCCAGCAAGTGCCGCCCACTTTTTTCAATGGTGGCAACGGCCTTCGTTTGTTCTGGCGTAATTGGCCCAAAAATATCCTCCTGCAAACTTTCCGACATGCCCAAAATGGCATTGAGAGGCGTTCTTAGCTCATGGCTCATGCTGGCCAAAAACTCATCCTTGAGCCTGGTGGCCCGTTCCAATTGCGCATTGGTTTGCTTGAGGGCTTCTTCAGTATCCTTGCGATCGCTGATATCGGCAAAGTAACCCACCAGTTCTAGGGGTTTACCTTGTGTATCGTAAACCACCCGAAACTCGTCATGCAGCCAACAATAACTGCCATTGCTCTTCAAAAACCGATATTCGCGAACATGATATTTCAGGTCGTTTAAATTATGCAGGCTGTCAAGGACATAGGCTAAGTCTTCTGGGTGAATATGCTCTAGCCAAAAGGCATGATTCTGCAAAAATTCTTCTTTGGGATAGCCCAAAATTGATTCAATGTTGCGGCTGACGAAGGTAAATCGATAATTTTCGCCTAGCTGACAAGTGTAAATAATTGCTGGGTTGGACGAAAGAACAAATTCCAATCGTTCCTTCAGCGACTGATTTTCATGTTCTGCTTGTTTATGCTCAGTAATGTCATAGTTAACCCCAACCATGCGCAGAGGTTGATGGTTGGTGTCGTGCTCAATGATCGCAAAACATTGCACAAACCGTTGTTCCCCGTTGGGGCGGTTAATGCGCAGCTCCAGGTTTAATTCCCCTTGATGATTCATGATGGATTCCCTGAAGGCTTCCATCGCCATGGCATCTTCTGGATGTAAGCAGTTCAGCCAATCTTGGTAAGTGGGATCGCGATCGGGGTTGTGCCAGCCATAAATTTCACAAATGCGCGAATCCCATTGAACTTCATCTTGAAAGTTCCATTCCCATGTCCCGATCGCTGCCGATTGCAACGCCAAGGCTAAACGATTAGAAAGACTCGTTAGTTGTGCCTCTGTGTGTTTTTGATGACTAATATCCCGACAGACGCAAATTAAAGTGCCATCTTCGGACAATGTGAGGGACAGCCCTTCATAGAATGTGCTGCCATCTTTGCGCCGGGCGATCGCCTCTCCTTGCCAGGAGCGATCGCGCTGGAGCTGGGGCAAAATATGCTGCTCAAATCGTTCAGTTTCCAGGGGGTCATAGAACTGTTGCCAAGGTTGACCGATGAGTTCTTCAACCTGATCAAACCCAAGCAAATTGGCATGGGCTTGGTTTGCATAGGTCAACTGACCATTTTCAATGAGGGCAATGCCATCAATGGCAGCTTCCATCATTGCCAGTTGTCGCTGAATGGCTTTCTCAGCTTCTTTACGGGATGTGATGTTTACTGAAATGCCACAGAGGCCGTAGGGCTGCCAGTCTCGATCGAGCAACAGAAATTTATTAGACAAAAATGTGTAGGCTCTGCCATTGATTTCCATCTCTTCTTCATATTGCTGAAAACGACCGAGCCGATAGACCTCATTATCATTTTCATCCAGAACTTTTGCTAATTCTGGCTCAAATAGGTCTTGGTTAGTATTGCCTAAGATCTCGCGCTTAGTGCAGCCAAAAAACTTCAAAAATGATCGATTAACCAAAGTGTGGCGACCCTGAAGATCTTTGACATAAATAATAGCGGGGGCAAAATCAATAATTGCTTGTAACCGCGCTTCGCTGTCTTGCAAAGCGGCGGTTCGCTGCTCCACCCGCTCCTCTAGCTCTTGGTTTAAGCGCGCCAAGGCCCGCACTGCCAGTTCTCGTTCCTTGAACAGGGCGATCGCAGCTGCAACGGAACTGAGGGGATTAATTTCGATCGCATCCCACAGGTCTGGAGTGACGCGATCGAACCCAATAAACCCAAAAAATTGACCATCTACCATCAAGGGCAGCATCAAAACTGCCGCCACCTCTGGTGCAATTAAAGCCTGAAATTCCGACATTGAAACATCGGAAACCAAGCTGTTAATTAACTGCCCTTGAGTTAGCCGAGAAAGGTAATGGTTTGATTCAGGATGGCAACGCAAATTCTGAAATTGGGGATTGCTAAGCTGAGATTGAATGCCAGGGCGACACCATTCCCCATGTTGGCTAATGAGAGAATTCCCAAACCGATCCTGATGCTTTTCAAACACATAGATCCGATCAGCTCCGGCAATGGGCCCCAGAATTTCCAAAATTGTTTGATAGATATTCTGATCCGTATGGTTGGATAAAAGTTGCTTTTGGATCTCAACAATTGCAGTTAGGTAGCGCTCCCGTTTACTGAGTAAAGATTCAGATTCTTTGCGCTCCGTGATATCTAAATGCGTCCCTGTGATCCGCAGAGGGCGGCCCGTTGCGTCGCGCTCAACAACTTTGCCCCTTGCCAGCACCCAAACCCAGTGCCCCGATCGATGGCGCATTCGCAATTCACATTCATAGGCGCTGGTTTGGTTTTGAAAATGGCTATCCAGCGCCGAAACTACTTTCGGCCAATCTTCAGGATGGGTGTATTTTTGCCAGGTTCCTAATTGAATGGGGGCTAGTTCTTCGAGGGTATAGCCAATCATGTCAGCCCAACGTTCGTTGAGGGTGACCTCGCCGCGATCGATAAACCAATCCCACAATCCCAACCCAGAACTTTCGATCGCCAATTGCAACCGCTCTTGAACTGCTTCTAATTGGGATGCCCCTAAGCGCTGTTCTCTGCGAATTTGGGCCTCACGAATTTCGCGACGGATCACTTCCGGGAGGCGGGTGGTATTGCCCTTAACAAAACAGTCCACCGCGCCCGCCTGCATGAGGTCAACGGCTAGACTATCCTCGACCACCTCTGAAATAACAATCAGCGGTATATCACGTTTGGATGATTGTAGAATTTTGAGAACATCAAAAGCACTTAATCCAGCATCTTGATGATTAGAGATAATTAAATCCCATGACTGTTTTGCCAGGGCGATTTGTAATTGCTTGGTGTTTTTAACCCACTTCCAACTCAAATTAAAGTGATGATGATAAAGTTCTCGAATAATCGATAAAACATCCTCATCTGAGGCTTGAAACAATAGCAAGCTAAGAATAGGCTTCATGACTACTAATTCCTGGGAGGTTTAATTCCTTGAAAGATTATGCAACTATCAGTGCCTTACTATCTTTAAGAAAATGACCCGATCGCTGTCATTGGGGGTTCAAGCTTTTTCATCGATTTTTTACTGGATCCGCTGCTGCTGACTGGAACGGCTCAGGGGTGCTGCAAATTTAGAACGAAGGAGTTGTATCAATTCTCACTGATGATTTTGCCAAAATGCCTATTAATTTCCATTTAACTGTTATTTCCGTGATAACAAAGAGCTTTTTTATACATTACGAAGCAATTAAATTCGAGGGTGATCCGAATCGGCAAAGACGAAGAACAAACTTGGTGCTTTCTCCATTACGAGCTAGACGATGGTCGATCGCATGGAAGATTCCTGCAACAACCTAAATTTGTTCTAGCACTAATTCACCCCCTTGAGTCTAATTATCCTTCAAAATTCCTGATAACTAACTAGACAGGCGACACAGACCGAATCCGGTAAATTCCCCCTTAACCTGACGCGGCTGGGTCGGATCAATCCCAATGAATTTCGACTTGTCTGGATGAGTCGGAATGGATCGAGATTCATTGAGACTGATCGAGTTTGACTGCGCCCAATCGAGATTGGGTCAATCGAAGGCCCGTTCAAGGAAGCAGGGAATTGCGCTGCGCCGAATCCAGCCAAAGTTGAGCCTGTTTGTCCAGGGGAGATAGATAGGGATAGATGGTGCTGGTTTGAAATTGGCGATCGAACTGCCAGCCAGAACGCCGCAGTCGATCGCGCACCTCAAGGGAACTACGAAACAACAGAAGATCATAATTTGGGGCAGAAGTGTTGAATCTAAACACAAAACTTCATATTCTAGGCAACAAGAGTTTCTGGCAGTAAATCATAGCTCCAATGACTGATTGAGCCATAGCGACCG
>NZ_LIRO01000080.1:0-3308 GCF_002742025.1 Limnothrix sp. PR1529 | reverse complement strand
TCCCCTGTCCCCCTAACCCCCCAATCCTAAAAACGCCCTCAGCAGGTCAGCGGGCCCCATCAGGTCGATCGCCAGAGCGATCGCCAAATCGATCGCCACCAATCCCCAAATCGCCCCCCACAGTCCCCCTGGTAGTCGTGAGAGCCACAGGGACAGGTTTTTGAGGTGGGCCAGTTGCTTTGCGGGGTGTGCTTGCGCCTCAATCAGGCTCAATCGCGACTCGATCGTCGCCAACTGGCTCTGGCTGATGCTGTTCTGCTCCACCCCGGCGCGGAGTGTTTCCAGTAGCCCCACCACTGACTCACCAGCTCCAAAGATTTTGCTTTCGAGTTCCCCTACCCGTCTCGTTAGATCGCTTAACTGGATTTCGGGACGGTTTCGTGATGTCATTGCAGGAAAAATTCCCGATCCAAAGGATCTATAAATCGCCCAAGGTCATTGTCGATAATTGTTTCGATGTTTTCGCAGATTTGATCGATGTAGTCATCGCTTTTGTAGCCCTGATCTGTCAGGCAATCCATCAATTCATCCGGCGGTATTGACCCTGATACCACCAAATCAATCATTTTTTGACGGTTAAACAATGCCTCAGCTTCCGCCATCACGTCCGCTGTGTTGTAGTCCGGGTTGTCCCGAAAAAACGTCATCAGAGGTTCAGTAGGATCGAGCGAAGAAGTCTGAGACATTGTTAACAGATTGATAGGGCTAATTTGCGTCCAGTCTATTGATTGTACTGACGCTCAGGGGTGACCGAAACCCGGTTGATTTCAAAGGCTGTACGAGCCTTGAAAGCCGCGATTAGCTTATTGGATGTGTCGATTTCTTTGTCTGTGCCAGTCTTTGCCCCAAACGGACAAGCGAACCGATCGCCCGCATAGACTCGGTAAGGAAGTCCGGTAAACTTCGAGGTTCCCAAGGTAGGAGCCGGCTTGGTTGCGTTTTGAAACACGGTGATCCGTGCAGGACGAAATCCGATCAGTTTCGTTGAGTTTTCGGTTGATGTTGCGCAAGAGGCTTCTTTCGCAATTTCAGTGCCGAGAGCACTGAAAGACGCTTCGGCGGCTCGCACCAGGGCATTTGTTCCTGTGGCTAGCGTGAGTCCAAACGGCGAAACCCCTAGAGATACTTGATCCGGGCGCGCTTTGTAGGTGGGCAGGGTCGTAGACGGCGGCTTGGCCAAATAGGCTTGGTAGGCCGTAAGCGCCGCGTTTAGTTTCGCGGCACGGCGAATATCGGAAAACCGGCGAGCCATGGGCGGGACTCCTTGGGTGAGTGGCTGTATCCCTGACCCTAGCGCGTTTCTGTGGCTTGAAGTGGACTCTAGAGACCTTAAGGTGTCCGGGAAATTCCCAGTTGCTCCACAAGGGGGAATTCAGCCGCATTCACCTGACCAAAGCCCCCCGAAAGCGCCCCGAAAGGTCGTAGAGCGGTATCGGCAGCGGCTCTCCCCAGACATGGGCGATCGCATAGCGAAATACCACCGTGGCGTTAGGCCGGGAGCGTGGGAGCCGTTTAACCTTGCCCAAGACGTTGCCCGATCGGCTGCTGTCTGGGAATGCGCTGGCTGGGTCTTCCGATTCTTTCCAGGCCGCAAAGTCCCAATTAGGCGTTTCTCCTATGAGGTTAAGCACGTCCCCCACCAAGTCGCGTCCATCACTGCGATTTCTAACCAGAATCTTGAATTGATGCCCCTTTTCCTTGTCGTAATAGGAAAAATAGTGCTTACCTTTTTGCCAGCGCTTAGGACTTGATCCGCCAAAATTGCTTTTAATTAATTGCCCTAAAGTTTTTAGCTCAGACTCAGAAATCGTGTTCCATTCCTGATTCCTCAGTCGCACAGAAATCTCGCCAGTAACCGGCGACATCCTTTCGGTTCCAACAACTTCTCTTTCTTCCCACGGTTGCTCGAAATAGAGCATTATTTGAGGCTTGAATTTAACCCTTGCCTGTTCCTCTTGAATCGGAATTCCATACACTTTTGACCCGAAACGCTGCTCGCCTGTCACCACCATCCAGAACAGGAACATTCTCAGGTTAGTTTGCTGAATTGAGTCCTGTTCTTGGTGTAGACAACCCAGCTTTAGGCTCGCCCTTGGGGCTTGAAGATTGGTTTCGTCGTCAACGTCCCGAAACCAGTCGTTAACCTCCCGGTTCGCAAATCGCTTCACGAGATCTTGCAGGTGCTCCGTAGAGGAAAAATTTGCAGGAAGTGCCATAATTAAAGAAATCTGTACAGAATTACATCTGTGGACTATCTTAAGGCTGATATCACCAACAAAGCGAACTGGAGCAATGTTTGGTCTGCAAACCTTGAAGCTGCACGAATCACTCCCGGGGTTTTTGAGCCAATCCCTGATGTGGTAGTGCCTGGAAATCTCAGCAGTCCCCTGGTAATTGTTGGCTGCTTTTGCCCGCCAGACGCAGTAAAACCCACCTGGAGCCACGCGGGAACAATCCAAGTTTCTTGTGATTTAAACCTCTTTGGAGGCTTACCGCTCAGTCGGTCAATTTTCGCGAATTACTCAGCTCAGATTAACCGCTCACGCCTAGTTTCGATTCCCAGAATTGTCAGCAACTATCAGCTTTTTTTTCGTCCCGCAAAGTGGATTCCCAAGATCGAAGTCGGCGTTTTTGAATACATTGGAGAAAGCAGCGACGAAATCATTAATGAGCTGAGATCACTTCAGGATATTGAAGCGTTGCAAAATACCGCAATTGAAGAAATCCAGCTCACACAGTCCGAAATTCTCGCAAAGCTATAGCAGTAGCCCAAAGCATGACCGTCTCAATCATCGGCGCAAACGTCTTAACCGAGCAATGGCGCGTCGTAGCAGCCACCAAAACCAAGACAATCTTGGTGCAATCCAAGAGCGATGACAACTCAATTGGTTGCCAATTTAACCTGCGTTTACGCTATGGAGTCGAAGGCGTTGAAACCCCGATTTACTCGCAAGAAACGACCACGTTTTTGGAACCTAATCAAGCGCGTCTCATTGATTTCCGTGAACTCGTACCGGGCGATTTTCAGGATTCTTATCCTGTTGGCGCGTGGCAAATTGAAGCGCAGATTGCCTACAACTTCGCGCCGATTCTGATTCGCTATTACGAGGTTGACCTTCGCGACGCGGATAAGGCGTTTTACCAGGGGCAATTGAACTCAAAAGCCGACTCCGACCACAACCATGTGGTGGCTGATATCGCCAACCTGGAGACCCTGCTGCTGGCCAAGCTCAACGCCCCAACCACCCCGCCCACCCCAGGCCAGATCCTCAGAGCCACCGGGCCCGACACCTGGACGTGGCAAACGG
>NZ_LIRO01000014.1:0-23953 GCF_002742025.1 Limnothrix sp. PR1529 | reverse complement strand
AGATGTGTAGAAGAGACAGGGCCGGGGCCGGGTCGGGGTCAAAGGGGCGATCGATCCGATTGGTCGATCGGGGACGATCCTGAGGCGGCGATGGGTTCGATCGGGGCGGACTCGGCTGGGTTCGGTTGCTGTCGGAAGCCGCTTCTGACCATTCATCCCACTCTGGATCGTGATTCCAACCCTTCTGCGGGCGATCGGGCACAGTCCAATCGGCCAATTCCTGCTCCAGTTCGGCGGCAGTTGCAGAAGGGCGCGGTTCCGCTTGCAGGGAAAACAGGCGCGATCGCCAAGAGGCGTTGCCCGGTTGACCTTTCGCTTGGCCCTCGTTGGCCGATTCCCCGCTGCCCCACTCGTCCTCCAACTCATCGCCTAAGGGCTGATTAATCAAACGCTGACGGGGCGATCGAGACTGCTCGGATTCAGGGGCTGGCCGTCGATCGATCACCGGACGGCGAGGCGGCCGGCCCAATTGAACCAACAGGCCAATCAGGCCCATCGTTGCGGCCCCCGCAGCCACCGCCCCAGCCAGCCACCACCCCAACGGCAAAGCCACCATCGGCCGGCCAAACACCACCAAAGGCAGCAGGGGCAAGGGGTTTTGAGCTGCTAACAACAGCAACCCCACCACCAACAGTAGCAATCCCAACAGGCGCGCCATTACCCGCTCTCTCTCCTTCTCCGGACGACCTTAGCTGTTTCGTGACCTGGCCGTTCAACCAACCTAGCTTGGATTGGGGCCGATGGGAGTGCTTCCGCCGGAGGAGGGATGCGGAGCGGTCTGGCCTTGGGTTTGTAATTGGGAATCCCTGAAAAATGAGAATGGCTGCAAAAAGTTCAACAAGGGGGTTTAGCCCGGCAAGTCTTCGGGCGTTTCGTTGCCCCCTTGCCAGCGCCGGAGAGGCACACAGTCGATCGCCAGGCGATCGAGCGCCCTGGCCACCACAAAATCCACCAAGTCCTCAATCGATTGCGGTTGGTGATACCAAGCGGGGATGGCCGGCACGATCGC
Source organism: Limnothrix sp. PR1529 (assembly GCF_002742025.1). Lineage (NCBI taxonomy): Bacteria > Bacillati > Cyanobacteriota > Cyanophyceae > Pseudanabaenales > Pseudanabaenaceae > Limnothrix > Limnothrix sp. PR1529. The sequence goes on along the minus strand of NZ_LIRO01000014.1, from coordinate 22,944 downwards.
CGCGCCGGCCTCGGCCAACTGGGTCAGGTTCCGCAAGTGAATCAAGCTCCAAGGGGTTTCCCGAGGGACTAACACCAGCGGTCGCCCCTCCTTTAGTTGCACATCGGCGGCCCGCTCCAGGAGATCGCTGCTTAAACCCGCTGCCAATTTGCCCACGGTGCTCATGCTGCAAGGCATCACCACCATGCCCAACGTGCGATAGGAACCGCTGGCAATGGTCGCCCCCACGTTGCCGAAACGATGGCAGATGAGCCGCCCTCCGGTGGACACGCCGGCCTGCGATCGCCAAAAAGCTTCCTGGGTCAAGGGTTCAAGGGGCATCTGCACTTGGTTTTCTGACTGCCAAACCATGTGGGCCGCCTTGGAAGCTACCAGTTCGATCGCGTAGTTCGCTGTTAACAGCCACTTCAGGGCCCGCACCGCGTAGATCAAGCCCGAAGCTCCCGAAACTCCCAAAATCAACGGTCGCTGATCCGCTCGATCGCGCGATTGAGATTGATCAAGATTTGGGGAGAGGTTGGGGCTAAGTTCTGTGTGCTCAACGCTGCCGGTCATCGGCCAGTCCGCCATTTCACAGAACAACCGATCGCCTCCGTGAAGGCAATCGCGATCGGCTGTTCATCCAAAAAACTGGTGATCGCATCCCGCAAATAAGCCTGCGTGACAACGGATGGATCCTGGGGGCTGTCATCCACTGCGCCAATGTAGCGCATCACGCTGTTGGCATCCACCAAAAAAGCCTGGGGCGTTTTCTTGGCCCCGAAGCAGTCCGCCACATCCTGGGTGGGATCCCACAGGTAGGGAAAATTCAGCCCCCGCTCCCGAGCAAAGACCTTCATTGCATCAAAGCTATCTTCGGGGAACTGATTGGCATCATTGGCATTGATCCCGATGAGCGTTACGCCCTGTGGCTCAAATTCCGCTTGCAGAGCCTTCAGCCGATCGAGATACATCCCCACGTAGGGGCAGTGATTACACATGAAAATCACCACCGCCGCTTTGTATTGACCGAGATAGGTCGCAAAGTGGTGTACTTTGCCATCGGCCCCAGGAATTTCAAAATCGGGGGCGTATTTTCCGATACGTTCCATAAGCATGGGGGTAAGCCAGTTGCGCCGCGCTCAGACGGCTAGTTTGCTGGGGGTCTCAGCGAGGGGGTGCCACTTCGCCGAGAGCCGTCTATCCGGAAGCACACTTCCATTGATTCTACGAGGATTCGGCCAGATTCGTGCGCTGGAATCATTTAACCTCAAGAACCCTAAGCCGTTTGCGCCAGGATGGGAATTCATGAACTTGCGATCTTGGGTCGATCTCGGGGTGTGCAATGTTGAAGCGGCCTTGAAGCAACGTGCGATCGGCTGTCGTCGTTGAGATTCCGGCTTGGCTCAGGATTGGCTACGGATTTGCCCTAGATTCACCCTGCCATGCGGGCGCGATCGGTTGGTTTCTAGTTCCGAAATCAGCGGCTCAGTAAGGCTCAGGATGGGCAAGCCTTGGCAAGTCATGGATCGGCCATGCCATGCAAGCTCTCTGCAAGATCTCAATTTCGGATTGCGAGATTTCAGTAGGGGGTTGCAAGTCAGGATGGGATGGACAATTCGTCGGAATTTGTCAGGATTTGCCGGGCGATCGGGCGCTTTGTAAAATATCTAAGTGAAATTACGCAATTAATTCGCAAGTCTTGGCATTAAATCGCACTCCGCAAGAATTGGGCCGAGGGATGCGGAAAACAGAAACCGATCGCGAATGGCTCGGGAAATTGGGGCGATCGGGGTTTGGGCAGCACCTGAGGCCATGCTTGAGACCAAAATTTGGAGAAAGCAGTGGGGAAAGGCAGCGGCAAAAGGCCATTGGGAAACCCGTTGGGAAACTGGCACAATACCGAATTGGAGTTCTGAATCCCCAGCATGGCTTGCTCCCGGTTGGTTGGCTGGTTGTCGGCTGAGCCATGGATTCATGACCCAACGCACCCTATTGCACCTTTGCCACTGCCATGACCATTGCGATCGACTTTGGAACCAGCAACACGGTGGTGACCTATCTCAACCCCGTAACCGGCAATCCCGAAACCCTGGATCTCAGTGGACTTTCGGTGCGACAGTCTCCCAACCCGCCGCTCATTCCCAGCCTGTTGTACGTGGCCCAGGCGGCCGAAGGTCAGGTGGTGGCTGGTCAAGCAGTGCGCGATCGGGGGCTGGATCAATTGGCCGATGGGCGCTTATTTCGGGGATTCAAACGGGGGATCGGAACCGCCGTCCAAGGATTTGTGCCCGAGTTAGACGGGCGATCGGTGGATTTTGAGCAGGCGGGGCAGTGGTTTTTAGATGCCATCGCCCGCGCCCTGACAGAGCAGCAGTTTTTGGGCGGTGCAGGGGCTGGGTCACAACTGATTTTGACCGTGCCGGTGGATAGTTTTGAGCAATACCGCAATTGGTTAACCCGGGCGATCGCCCAGTCGGCCTTGGGGCAAATTGAACAGGTGCGTTTGCTGGATGAGCCAACAGCGGCGGCTTTGGGCTATGGCGCAGGCGATCGGGACTTGGTGTTGGTGGTGGACTTTGGTGGCGGCACGTTGGATCTGTCCCTGGTGCGGCTCGATCGCCCCAGTGCCACTAGTGCTGGCCGGCCCTTGGGGTTTTTGTTGAAGTGGGGGAACCGCGCCATCGAGGATTCCCAACAAACCGTGAAAACCGCCAGGGTTTTGGCCAAAGCAGGCTTAAACTTGGGCGGATCCGATTTGGATAACTGGATTGTGGACTATTGGAGTCAACAGCAATCTGCGGTGGATTTGCCAGGCAATGCCTTGGGTAATTCTTCGGGCAATCTCGCGGGTCATTCCTTCCAGAAAACGCCAATTTTGCTGCGATTGGCGGAGCGGGTCAAAATTGCCCTTTCGCATCAGGAAACAGCCCAGGAAGTCTACTTTGATGACGCGACGTTTAATAGTCTAGAACTAAGCCTTTCACGCACAGAATTGGAAGCCATTTTGCGCGATCGGGGTCTGTTTCAACAACTCGATCGCGCGTTAGATCAAATTTTTCAGCAAGCCATTCGCCAGGGACTAGAACCCCAGTCGATCGAAGCGGTGTTATTAGTAGGTGGCACTAGCCAAATTCCTGCCATTCAGTCCTGGATTCGTAACTATTTCCCTGCCGAAAAAGTTGCCACTGATCGCCCCTTTGAAGCGATCGCCCAAGGAGCCTTGAAACTGGCCAGCGGCTTAGAAGTGCGCGATTTTCTCTATCACGGCTACGGAATTCGCTATTGGAACCAACGGGAAAAACGCCACAGTTGGCATCCCATCATCCCCAAAGGTCAGCCTTATCCCACCGCCAAGCCCGTGGAATTGCTCTTGGGAGCCTCCATTGAAAATCAGCCCCAAATTGAACTGATCCTTGGAGAATTGGGCGACGAAGAACAGCGCACCGAAATCTTCTTTGATGGCGATCGATTGGTCACCAAAACCATCGGTGGCCAAGCCTCAGTGCAACCGCTAAATGATCGGGATGGCGCACGCAGTTTGGCTCAACTGGATCCGCCTGGAATGCCTGGCATTGACCGAATTCGGGTGGCCTTTGAAGTGGATGCCGATCGCACCTTGCGAGTTACCGTTGAAGACTTACTGAGCGATCGCACCCTGCTCAACCAATGCCCGATCGCCCAACTGAGTTAAGTTCTGGTAAGTCCCGCCATCCCTGAACTTGCTGTTAATCCCTATTCATCCCTGAACCAGTGCCATGGGCAGCCCAAGGGGTGTTTCGCCAGCTCGCAGCTCCCCCAACTGACAGGCCACATTGGGGCACGATGTGCAAGGGTTGGCGAGTATTGACTCGTATTCGTTAGCATGAGCAAGATAAAACATTCAACTTCAGTCTTGGCTGCATTGGGCTTCATTGGGTGCTATTGGATGCAATAGAACTCCGATGTGGTCTAAGCTCCTATGCTGAATTCACCTGAGTTCGGGATAGTTTGAAACCTCGCAACTTCTAATGGGTAAGCTAGATCCCAAAAGGCCGTTAGCAAACCATTAGGTACTTGGGGTGGGTAAGGGTAACTTCAGAAGTTCCAAACCCAACCCAAGATCAACAACAATTGACGGTTTCTGCCTATCCCTTGCTCACGTTGTAACTGTTGACTGGTCTCCCAATTTTGATCGCCCTGATCCCGATCGTGCGTCCTCGATTTTGGGTTGGGGAACCGAAATTGCCATGGCTAAACCTAGGGTGTCTTTAGGGCTTTCCCGGGGTCTGGTTGTGTCATTTTTTACAATCAATTTCCGACTATTGTTTCGATTGTTGTCGCCGCTTGATCCAGCCAACCTGACTTAGTTGAGGGAAATTTGACCTGAAAGTCGCTGAAGCAGGATGAAAGATTCAACAAACTCCACCTGCAACCCGACTGATATCAACCACTAGCGCTTTAGGTCTTAGGAATTTGGGGGGTTAGAAATTTTTCAGCATCGATCACCACTAGTCCTTGGCCCATGGATCCCAATCCCAGTGCGCTCATCACCCATCGGAGCTAGTTGTCTCTTGGTGCATATCATTCCTGTCCATTGACCGCGATCGCTTTCGAAACGCGATCGATTGCCAAAAATAGTGCTATTCAGGAGTTTGAGTTAGGGGGTAACCAACAGCGCTCTGGAGTGCTGAAGCGGGGTGAATCGCCCCCCCTAGTTGCATCACTCCAGTGCAGCAGAATCCAGTCGTGCTGAGTGAGGATCACCTGTCAGAATGCGCAATTCGATCACCGCCCGCACCGATGCCAATGTTGCGGCCAGTTACCCATCACTCTCATCCAGTCCTCTCTCCCACCCGATCGCATCGCCAGACATGGAGTCCAGCCGCAAACACTACTCACTGTTGATCGTTGACGACACTCCCGACAACGTGGATCTGTTGCGGCGCTACCTGATGCGCTTCAAGAAATTTCGCATTCAAAGTGTTGAAAACGGTCAACTGGCCCTTGAATATCTGCAAAATGTGCCACCTAAGGATCATCCTGACCTGATTTTGATGGATGTGGTGATGCCAAAGCTGAACGGGTTTGAGACCTATCGCGCTTTGCAAACCCTTTACCCTGACTGGGATGTGCCCGTGATCTTCATGACGGGCCTTTCGGACTTGTCCAGCAAGCTCGAAGGGTTGGAACTGGGCGCAGTGGACTACATCATCAAGCCCTTCCAAAAAGAAGAAGTCTTGGCCCGTATTGAGCTGCAATTGCGGCTTTTGGACTTGACCCGGCAGTTACGCGCCAAAAATGAAGAACTGGAGCGGGAGGTGGCGGAGCGGCAGCGGGTGGAAGCCACGCTGTTGACGGTGAATTTGGAACTGGAGCGCCTGGCCACCAGCGACGGCCTGACGCAGGTGGCAAACCGCCGCTGCTTTGACACCACGATTAATCGCGAGTGGCAACGCCTGGCCCAGGATCATCGTCCAATGTCGTTGGTGCTCTGTGATGTGGACTATTTCAAGCGCTTCAACGACCATTACGGTCATCAAGCGGGCGACGATTGTTTGATTCAAGTGGCCCGCACCTTGCAGGATGGCACACGCCGGGCGACGGATTTGGTGGCTCGCTATGGGGGGGAAGAGTTCGCGATTCTGTTGCCAGACACGGACTTGACGATGGCAGTGGAGGTGATCGATCGACTGCGACGGGCGATCGAGAATTTAAAAATTCCCCACGAGCGATCGGAAGCTAGCCCCTGGGTCACGATCAGTTTGGGCTTAGCCTGTCAGTTTCCCAAAATGGGCAATACTCCCCAAAATCTGATCGCCGCCGCCGATGCGGCCCTCTATGAGGCCAAACAGCAAGGGCGCAATACCTACTGCAAGCGCTATCTCTTGGAGAGTTAGGGCCAGCTAACCAGTTGCCAAAGGCTGGGTGCTTCGATCCCTGAGCATTCATCCCCCAAAATCAACGACTTAAAATCAGCGGCTCAAAATCAGCGGCTCAGAATTTGCTGCCCAGAATTAACCGCCCAAAATCAGCGGCTCAGAATTCGCTGCCCAGAATTAACCACCCAGAGTTAATCGCTCGCAATTTGCGATCGGTTCTGTTGCCGGTCTGTTGCCGGTCTGTGGTAGTCTCAGGCCGGTTTTGAGCGATCCCCAGCGCCATGAACGTCACGCCGACCGAGATTCCCGATGTTTTGCTGATTGAGCCGAGGGTCTTTGGAGACGATCGCGGCTTTTTTTATGAGAGCTTCAACAGTCGCACCTTCGCTGAAAAAACCGGCCTTGATGTGACCTTCGTGCAGGACAACCATTCCAAGTCCGTCAAAAACGTGCTGCGCGGCTTGCACTACCAGGTGCAACAACCTCAGGGCAAATTGGTGCGGGCTGGAGCCGGGGCGCTGTTTGATGTGGCGGTGGATATTCGGCGCGGGTCGCCCACCTTTGGTCAATGGGTGGGCTATGAGCTGAGTGCCGAAAACAAGCGCCAACTCTGGATTCCGCCGGGATTCGCCCATGGGTTCCTCACCCTGACCGACGCAGCGGAATTGCTCTATAAGGCGACGGATTTCTATTGCCCAGCGGGCGATCGCTCGATTTTGTGGAACGATCCGCAAATCAATATTGCCTGGAACCTGGATGATGAACCGATTTTGTCGGGCAAAGACCAGGCGGCCAAACCCTTGGCGGAAGCAGATCTGTTTGAGTACGGGCAAATCTAGGATCGCGGAACCATGCGGATTTTATTGACGGGCGCACAGGGGCAGTTGGGCGAGGCCCTGCAACCGGTGTTGGGGGCGATCGGGGAGCTGACGGCGGCCGGGCGCGATCGGGTCAACCTGGCCGACACCGCCACGCTCTACGACGCGGTGATGGCGCTTCAGCCGGATTTGATTGTGAACGCCGCCGCCTACACGGCCGTGGACAAGGCGGAAACCGAAGCTGACTTGGCGATCGCCGTCAACGGCACGGCTCCCGGAATTTTGGCCCAAGCGGCCCAGGATTTGGGCGGGCGGCTGATCCATGTGTCCACGGATTACGTGTTCAACGGACAGCAGGGGCGACCCTACCGGGAAACCGACCCCACCGATCCGCTGGGCAGCTACGGGCGATCGAAGTTGGCGGGGGAAACGGCGATCTTAGCCACAGCCCCGAACCAGAGCGCGATCGTCCGTACCGCCTGGGTCTATGGCGCGGGCAAAACCGGCAACTTTGTGAAAACGATGATTCGGCTGGCGACCGATCGCCCGGAGCTGCGGGTGGTGGCGGATCAAATCGGTTCGCCCACCTGGACGCGGGACTTGGCCGGGGCGATCGGGCAGCTTGCCGGCTGCCTGGATGCCGACACCGCCGGGGTCTACCACTACACCAACAGCGGGGCCGTTAGCTGGTATGACTTTGCCGTGGCGATCATCGAAGAGGCCCGCGCCCTGGGGCTGGAACTTGCGGTGGAACGGATCGTCCCGATCGCCACGGAGGATTACCCAACCCCAGCCCAGCGCCCCTCCTATTCGGTGCTGTGGGGCGGCAAATTGGCGGCGTTGCTCGGCAGTCCGGCTCCCCATTGGCGGGCCAGCCTCCGCAAAATGCTGCCAGAACTGCTGAACCGCTAGATTAATTCCCACCGTAATAGACAAGGGGCTTAAGCCCCTTGCCCCCCAACGATTACTCAACCGCGATCGCAGCGAGTTAACAACATGAAAGCCTTGATTCTTTCGGGTGGCAAAGGAACCCGCCTGCGACCCCTAACCTATACGGGCGCAAAACAGCTCGTGCCGGTGGCCAATAAGCCAATTCTTTGGTATGGCATCGAGCGAATTGTGGCGGCAGGCATTACCGATATTGGGATTATTATCAGCCCGGAAACCGGCGATGAAGTGCGCGAAAAAACTGGCGATGGCAGTCGGTTTGGCGCAAACATTACCTATATTTTGCAAGAGCATCCGTCGGGGCTGGCCCATGCAGTTTCCGTGGGGCAAGAATTCCTTGGTGACTCGCCATTCATTATGTATTTGGGCGATAACGTGATCCAAGCGGATTTGGGGCAGTTTATCGATCAATTCAAAAAGCCCGGTGTGGATTCGGTAATTATCCTGCGAGAAGTGCCCGATCCGCGTGCCTTTGGGGTAGCGGAAGTGGACGCGGCAGGCCGAGTGATTCGGTTGGTGGAAAAACCGAAAAATCCTCCCTCGAATTTGGCGATGGTGGGGATTTATTTCTTTCAGCCCGTGATTCACGAGGCGATCGCCCAAATTCAACCCTCAGCCCGGGGCGAATTGGAAATTGTCGATGCGATTCAAAAGCTAATTGACACGGGCAAAACCGTTGAGGCTTGCACCCTTGAAGGTTGGTGGTTGGACACCGGTAAAAAGGATGATTTGCTAGAAACCAACCGGATTATTCTGGACACCGATTTGCAGCCTTGGAACTATGGCGAAGTCGATGAATCGAGCAAAATTATCGGGCGGGTGGAAATTGGTAAAGGCTCAAAGGTCGTTAATTCCACGGTGCGCGGCCCGGCGGTGATTGGCGAGAATTGCACGATCGAGAATTGCTACATTGGCCCCTACAGCAGCATCAGCGATCGCGCCCATTTGGTGGATGTGGATTTGGATCACAGCGTGGTCTTGGAAGGGGCGGAAATTGTGGGCGTAACGGAGCGAATTATCGACAGCGTGATCGGTCAACGGGTGAAACTCCACGTGGGGCCAAAACGCCCGAAAGCCCTCCGCTTCATGATCGGCGATGACTCCCATATCGAATTAACGTAATGGGGTGAAGCTAATTGAGGGCGCACGGCGGTGCGCCCCTACGAGATGGGGCGAAATGCCGATTCTTTACTTTGTAATTGTGAATTATTGGTGTGGGGAATCGATCGCCCAATTATTACGATCGCTTGCCCAAGACAGCCCCGATCAGAATTATCAAATCCTGATTGTCAATAATTCACCGGAGGATCGATCGCTTGATGCCTTCAGCACTGAATTTGCCCATTGCACAATCCTGGAAACCGGCGGAAATCTGGGATTTGGGCGGGCCTGCAACCGGGCGATCGCCTGGGTGGCCGATCGCGATCCAGGGGCGATCGTTTGGCTGATTAATCCCGATGCGTGGCTACCGGCGGGGACGATGGCGGCGGTCCGATCGCTCCTGAGTCAAGCCGATTGGGCAATTTTGGGCACGGCGATCGATCAACCCGACGGCCGGCCGGAGTTTCGGGGCGGCCGGTTTGATCGGCGATCGGGTCTCATCGAGCCGATCACCCAAGAAGCCCCCACCGATCCCAAAATTCAGCCCACGGATTGGGTCAGTGGATGCAGCTTGTTGATTCATTTGGCGGCGTTTCGAGTTTTGCCCCAGTTCGATCGCCGCTTCTTTTTGTATTACGAAGATTTCGAGTTTTGCCGCCGCTATGCCCGCCAAGGCTACCCGGTGGCGATTGCCCCAAGCCTGCGGGTGATTCATGCCACCTCGACGGTCACGGGCCGCGAGCCAGAGCGGAAACTGCGCTGGTCGATCGGGGGCTATCTGTTGGCCCTGGCGATTCATGGCAGTCGTTGGGCCCTGGTCTATCGGTTGGCGCGGATTTTGATCAGCGCGATCGCCCAGTGGCCGCAGCATCCCGCCCGATCGCGCGCCAAGCTCCAAGGTGTGGCCGATGCTTGGCAAAGTTGGCGATCCACACGCAACGGCTCCCCACGGCGCTAAAGTAAAGCTCGACTTGCTTGGCCCACTTTTTCGGAAACCTATGCTGGACTTGCGCTTAACTCGATCGCTGCCGGAGCCGTTGCGCTCTTGGATGGGGCGGCTGGCGGCTTTGGACGATCGGGGGCGGGGCTGGCTGGGCCTGGCTTGGGTGCTGCTGGTTTGGGCGATCGCCCTGTTTTGGCACTCGGGCAGCGTGGGGCTGGTGGACGAAACGGAGCCGATGTTTTCGGAAGCGGCTCGCCAAATGACCGTCACCGGCGATTGGATCACGCCCTATTTCAACGGAGCCACCCGCTTCGACAAGCCCCCGCTGATCTATTGGCTGACCGCGATCGCCTACAAAATTTTGGGCGTGAATGAGTGGGCCGTGCGGTTGCCCTCAGGATTGGCGGCCCTGGCCACGATCGGGCTGGCCTTTGCCACCCTCTGGCGCTTTTCCGTCACTGGCGAAGCGCGCCAACAGTTTCCCTGGCGACCCTGGCTGGTGGGGGCGATCGGGGCTGGGACGATCGCCTTTTCACCCCACATGATCATCTGGGGCCGGGTTGGCGTGTCCGATATGTTGCTCACCGGCTGCATCAGCACCGCCCTGCTGGCCTTCTTTTGGGGCTATGCCAGCGATCGCCCCCAGGTCAAAACCCTGGCCTATGGGGGCTGCTACCTGGCCATGGCCCTCGGCGTGCTCACCAAAGGGCCGATCGGGGTGGTGCTGCCGGGGCTGATTATTCTGGCTTTTGGGCTATATCTCGGAGAATTCAAGCTGCTCTGGAAGGAAGCGAAGCCGCTCTGGGGTTTGCTTCTGGTGGCGCTGCTATCCGTGCCCTGGTTTGTGCTGGTGATTTTGGCCAATGGGGATGCTTACGTTGAATCCTTCTTTGGTTACCACAACATCGATCGCTTCACCCGCGTGGTCAACCAGCATTCGGCTCCCTGGTTCTTCTATTTCATTGTGGTGGCTTGGGGCTTTGCGCCTTGGTCGGTCTATCTACCGATCGCCCTGGGCCGGCTGGAACTGTGGCGGCGCAAGTGGTGGCTACGGCGATCGCGCGCGGAGCGGTTGCCTCTGTTTGCGGGCGCTTGGTTTTTGGGCGTGTTTGGCTTTTTCACGATCGCTGTGACCAAGTTGCCCAGCTATGTCGTGCCTCTGATGCCGGCCGGTGGATTGCTAGTGGCGCTGCTGTGGCGGGACTTGCTGAGTGGAGACTTGGCCCCGCGTCGATCGATGCCTCGACCGGGTTTGAGCGAACCGCCGATCGCCACGGAAGATGTGGTGTCGCCGGGATTCCACCGCACGGCGATCGCTGCCGTCGTCGTGATGGGCATTTTAGCGATCGCCCTCAGTGCCCAAAACCTCTGGCTCCCGTTGATCAAGGATCCAACCATGCCCCGAATTCGGGAGGTGCTGATCGAATCCGGAGCCATTACGCGGGGGGCGATCGATTGGGCGATCGCTGCTGTCTTTGGTGCAGTGATGATTTACCGGCGACGCTATCGCTGGCTGTGGCTGATCACATGGGTTGGTGGCGTGCTGTTTTTCGTGGGCACGATCGTGCCGGTGACCTTTGCCCTCGATTCCCAACGTCAATTGCCCCTGCGGATCCTGTCGGCGGACGTAATTCGGGTGCGGCAACCGGAGGAAGAGTTGATGATGGTGGGGTTTGCCAAACCGAGTGTGGTGTTCTACACCCAGCAAATCGTTAACTTCTCCCAACGGGCGACCCCGTTAATTGAAGGAGAGCGGGAAGCGCTCAAAATTAACCCCAACCCCAAACCGACCACGGTGTTGTTGTTGGGCGATCGCAAAAAATTGGCGGAAACCGGTTTAGACCAAGTGGGCCAACCGATCGCCGCCGCGGGTTCCTATCAATTATTCCGGGTCGATCGGCGTGCCTTCGCCAACCACCAACCGCCCACCGATCCAGACGATTAACCCGCAAGGTTCAGCGCTAGAAAGTGCTTGATGAGACAAGGGGTTTCAACCCCTTGTCTGGCTTGGTTTTGCCCCTTGTCTAGATTTGACCTGCCTAGCTGGGGGCTGTCTGGATTGGGATTGTTGCCTAATCACCCGAGGGAATCGGCACTTGCTTGATGTCGAAGGGCAGGTTCAAATCATCCGGCAACTGCTGTTGAGTCTGTTTCAGCCACTTCAGGAATTGTTTGCGCAAGCCCTTGAGGGGGCGATCGGGCGTTGCCGTGGCCGATGGGGTGTCCGATGGCGTTGGCTCAACGATCGGCTCCGGGGTCACCGGCTCGATCGACTCAAGCACAATCGGCGGTTTTTCTTCTGTTGGAGGCGCTGACTTGGGTGTAGCCACCGCTGCCGGTTCCGGTTGGGTTGCCGGTTCGATCGGCTCCGTGGTGGGAACTTCCGTTGCTGCTGGTTCCGGCTTTGTTGCCTCCGCTGGTGCAATCACGTCCGGTGGAGCAGCTTCCGGCTCCGGTTCGCTCACCAATGCTGGCGAAGCAGACTCTTCGCGGTCTTCGCTCAGGGAACGGTCGATTCTCTGGGCCTCTGCTTGAGGCAGGGCTGCATCCGGTGGCTCTGGGCTAGCTGGCTCTGGGCTAGCTGGCTCGGCACTGGGTTCCGGCATTGGCTCCGGTTCCGGAGCCGCAGGCAGGTTAACGATCGCTGACTCCTCGGTCGTTTCCGGAATCACCGTTTCCGGTTCTGGAGCCAGAGCGGCGGCCTCCGCCGGAGTCACAGCACTGGGCTGTGGAGCTAGGGTCTCACCCGGGGTGATCGTGTCGTTATTTGTTGCCTTCTCGTCGCCTGCGTCCTCTGGCTCGACCTCTTCCATCGACGGGGCCGCCGGTTCTGATTCTGGGGCGACCGCCTCCGGTGCTTCGGTCTTTGGCGCTTCGGTCTTTGATTCTTCGGTCACGGCCGGCAGGTCTTGCGGCAACGGCGCGATCGGCGCGATCGGCTCAGGCGCGGTCACTGGTTTCGGTTCCGGGGCCGGTGGCTCATAGGTTGGGTCAATCAGCGCCCGAGCTTCCGACTCCGGCAACGCACCCTTCAGCAGTCGGTCGATCGCGCTCGTCTGGTTGGGGTCAAACTCCACCAGCGCCACCGACTCATTAAACGCATTCTCCAGCAGCTCTCCCCGATCGTCGATCAGCTCCAACTTCACCCAGTTTTTGCCCCGACGGAATCCCTTCAAATAAATAGACTGCCAATCATCCAGCAAAAAGCTGTCGCCATTGACCGTCACCCGCACCTTCCAATCCACAATCTCATCATCATCCCGCTCCCGAGCCAGCAGATGCAGCGGTGCATTGGTCAAGTAAAAGTCCAGCAACACCGGCTCCGTGCCTACCGTCCCGATCGGTTGGTTATAGGTCAGCAGTGGCCGGCCTGCGTCGGGAACCTGGGTTTGGGTTTTTGCAAACACATGGAAAGACACCTGAGCATAGGCCCCATCATTCTTAAAGCTTTCATGCCAGGGACGTTCCGCAAAGGCCCGAATTGTGTGGGTTCCCGGCGTTAAGTCGCTAATCGTGATCGGATCCGTGACATCAAAAATCTCTGCCACCGGGCGATCGTCCAACATCAGCTTTAAATGTGGCCCAGCGGCCAGCGCTTCATCCTTAAATAGCGGCAAATCCTGCACCCGCAACTGCACCGCCACCTGTGTTTGCGTCAGGGTTTCATCAGGTCTTGGCGCAATGATCTGCACCTGGGGTTGATAGCGATCCAACTCCCGATTCAATCGCTGCACGATCGATGGTGGTGCTACCTCATCAATGGCCCCCACCACCTTGCCTTGATTGGGTTTAGGCGGCGTGGCCGTCGCCAGCGGCGGTGGCTCCTTGGCGCATCCCCCGATCGGCAACAGGAGGCATCCCCAGACCAACACCACGCATCCCCAGACCATTCGCCGCCCTAGCCCTCGACCCAGCGCCCCGAGCCACCTCATCTCGTTACCTCTTTGCAATCTTCAGTAATGGGTATAGGAACTGATATGACCTAGGCGATCCTAAGCAAACCTAGGCAATGCAGAATTTGGAAAACTTGCGAAATCTGCGAAATTTGCGATCTGAAGGCGATTTGAAATCGAGTCCAGTGTATCCGAGAACCATAGCCGGGCCGCGGTTTCCAGCCTTTACCACAAAGAACTACCCAACTCGACCTCAGATGCTTTGCAATTCTTAATCAAACTGTTTGTAAAGTTTATAAACCTAACTTTCTGGATCTTACTACTGAATAAAAAAGCTCCAATGCCTCATGGGATGAGGCTTTACGGATTTTGAAATATTGTTAACCCCCTCAAGTCCCTTGAAAACCCACGTCTATAATCTTCAAGAGAGAAGCCACCCCGGTCGTTCACTGCGAGCTAGATGCGACGGGAATTCCAGGCAATCTGGCTGTGATGCGTGTCTTGATCCCTGCTATCCAAGCCGTGATCAACACCATCGCTGACCCGCTGTACCCCCCTGCTTGGGGCGCTGCGAAGGCCAGCCGGGTGGATAGTCCTCGTTTCCTGTCTTGAGAGAGGAGAATCTCGATGACGATTAGCCCTCCAGAGCGAGAGGCAAAAGTCAAGGTCTCGGTTGATAAGAATCCGGTTCCGACTTCTTTCGAGAAGTGGGGCAAGCCGGGTCACTTTGATCGAACTTTGGCTCGGGGTCCCAAGACGACGACTTGGATCTGGAACCTCCACGCTGACGCTCACGATTTTGATAGCCATACCAGCGACTTAGAAGACGTTTCGCGCAAAATTTTTAGCGCTCACTTCGGCCACTTGGCCGTGGTTTTCGTTTGGTTGAGCGGCATGTACTTCCATGGTGCACGCTTCTCGAACTACGAAGCCTGGTTGAGCGACCCGACTCATATCAAACCCAGCGCCCAAGTGGTTTGGCCGATTGTGGGCCAAGAAATCCTCAATGGCGACGTGGGCGGTGGATTCCACGGTATTCAAATCACCTCCGGTCTCTTCCAAATGTGGCGGGCCGCCGGTTTCACCAATGGCGATCAACTCTATGTGACCGCGATCGGTGGGCTGGTGATGGCTGCCCTGATGCTGTTTGCTGGCTGGTTCCACTACCACAAAGCAGCACCCAAGCTGGAATGGTTCCAAAATGTCGAATCGGCAATGAACCACCACCTGGCAGGCTTGCTGGGCTTGGGCTGCTTGAGCTGGGCTGGTCACCAAATCCACGTTTCTCTGCCCATCAACCACCTGCTGGATTCGGGTGTGGCGCTGAAGGATATTCCGCTGCCCCATGAATTCATCCAAAACAAGGATCTGATGGCGGAGATCTACCCGAGCTTTGCTCAGGGTCTGACCCCCTTCTTCACGCTGAACTGGGGCGCTTACGCCGATTTCCTCACCTTCAAGGGCGGTTTGAACCCCGTCACTGGTGGTCTGTGGCTGTCGGATACGGCTCACCACCACTTGGCTTTGGCGGTGCTCTTCATCGTGGCTGGTCACATGTACCGCACGAACTGGGGCATTGGTCATTCCATGAAGGAAATCCTGGAAGCCCACAAGGGCCCTTACACCGGCCAAGGCCACAAGGGTCTCTACGAAATCTTCAATACCTCGTGGCATGCGCAACTGGCCGTTAACTTGGCTGTGTTGGGTTCGCTGACGATTGTGATCGCGCACCACATGTACGCGATGCCCCCTTACCCCTACATTGCGACGGATTACCCGACGCAGATCTCGCTGTTCACCCACCACATGTGGATTGGCGCGTTCTGCATCGTGGGTGCTGGCGCTCACGCGGCGATCTTCATGGTTCGTGACTACGATCCGGCGAAGAACGTTGATAACTTGCTCGATCGCGTGATTCGTCACCGCGATGCGATCATCTCGCACCTGAACTGGGTGTGCATTTTCCTGGGCTTCCACAGCTTCGGTCTGTACATCCACAACGACACGATGCGTGCTTTGGGTCGTCCCCAAGACATGTTCTCGGATACCGGTATTCAGTTGCAGCCGGTGTTTGCGCAATGGGTGCAAAACCTGCACGCCCTTGCGCCTGGTAACACGGCTCCTAATGCCTTGGAAATCGTCAGCCACGCTTTTGGCGGCGGCATCGTGGCGGTGGGTGGCAAGGTGGCAATGATGCCGATCACCCTGGGTACGGCGGACTTCATGGTTCACCATATCCATGCGTTCACGATTCACGTGACGGCGCTGATTCTCCTGAAGGGCGTGCTGTATGCGCGTTCGTCTCGCTTGATCCCCGATAAGGCGAACTTGGGCTTCCGGTTCCCTTGCGATGGTCCGGGTCGTGGCGGTACTTGCCAAGTGTCCGGTTGGGATCACGTGTTCCTCGGTCTGTTCTGGATGTATAACTCGCTGTCGATTGTGATCTTCCACTTCTCCTGGAAGATGCAATCGGATGTGTGGGGCACGGTGAACCCTGATGGGTCGGTGGCTCATATCACGGCGGGCAACTTCGCTCAAAGCGCCATTACCATCAATGGTTGGCTGCGTGACTTCCTGTGGGCGCAAGCTTCGCAGGTGATCACCTCCTATGGTTCGGCTCTGTCGGCCTATGGTCTGCTGTTCCTGGGTGCTCACTTTGTGTGGGCGTTCAGCCTGATGTTCCTGTTCAGCGGTCGCGGCTACTGGCAAGAACTGATTGAGTCGATCGTGTGGGCGCACAACAAGCTGAAGGTGGCTCCGGCAATCCAACCCCGTGCTCTGAGCATCACTCAGGGTCGTGCGGTGGGTGTTGCTCACTACCTGCTTGGCGGCATTGTGACCACTTGGTCGTTCTTCCTGGCTCGAATTATTTCGGTCAGCGGCTAATCCCTTTAGCCCCGGATTGCATCTGAGGTCGAGACGCGACTTCGGCAACGAGGATTAAGACAAAAACAGGACTTATGGCAACCAAATTCCCAAAATTTAGCCAGGATCTCGCCGCTGATCCCACGACGCGGCGGATCTGGTACGGGATTGCCACAGCCCACGACTTTGAAAGCCACGATGGCATGACGGAAGAAAATCTTTATCAAAAGATTTTCGCGTCGCACTTCGGTCACCTGGCAATCATCTTCCTGTGGACTTCGGGCAACCTGTTCCATGTGGCCTGGCAAGGCAACTTTGAGCAGTGGGTGAAAGATCCCCTGAACGTCCGTCCGATCGCCCACGCAATTTGGGATCCGCACTTTGGCCAAGCGGCTGTGGATGCGTTCACCCAAGGTGGTGCTTCGGGCCCCGTGAACATTGCGTTCTCTGGCGTTTACCACTGGTGGTACACGATCGGGATGCGCACTGTGGGCGACCTGTACCAGGGCGCTGTGTTCCTGCTGGTGTTGGCGGCTTTGATGCTGTTTGCCGGTTGGCTGCACTTGCAACCCAAGTTCCGCCCCAGCCTCTCCTGGTTCAAGAACGCAGAATCGCGTCTGAACCACCACTTGGCGGGTCTGTTCGGTGTGTCGTCGCTGGCTTGGACGGGTCACTTGGTGCACGTGGCGATTCCTGAATCGCGCGGTGTGCATGTGGGTTGGGATAACTTCCTGTCGGTGGCTCCTCACCCGGCTGGTTTGGCTCCTTTCTTCACCGGTAACTGGGGCGTGTATGCCGAGAACCCCGATACGGCTGGCCATGTGTTTGGCACGGCTCAAGGGGCTGGCTCCGCAATCTTGACCTTCCTGGGCGGTTTCCACCCTCAAACGGAAGCCCTGTGGCTGACGGATATTGCTCACCACCACCTGGCGATCGCGGTGATCTTCATCGTCGCCGGTCACATGTACCGTACCAACTTTGGTATTGGTCACAGCATCAAGGAAATCTTGGAAGCGCACAAGCCGCCTTCGGGCAAGCTGGGCGACGCTCACAAGGGTCTGTTTGATACGCTGAACAACTCGCTGCACTTCCAACTGGCTCTGGCCCTGGCTTCGCTGGGTGTTGTGACCTCGTTGGTGGCTCAGCACATGTATTCGATGCCGTCGTATGCCTTCATTGCGAAGGACTTCACGACCCAGGCTGCCCTGTTTACTCACCACGAGTACATTGCTGGCTTCCTGATGGTGGGTGCGTTTGCCCACGGCGCAATCTTCCTGGTGCGTGATTACGATCCCGCCCAGAACAAGAACAACGTGCTCGATCGCGTGCTCCAGCACAAAGAAGCGATCATCTCGCACCTGAGCTGGGTCTCGCTGTTCCTCGGTTTCCACACCCTGGGCCTGTACGTTCACAACGATGTGGTTGTGGCGTTCGGTACGCCTGAGAAGCAAATCCTGATCGAACCCGTTTTCGCTCAATGGATTCAAGCGGCTCACGGCAAACTGCTCTATGGCTTCGATACGCTGCTGTCGAACCCCGATAGCTTGGCGGCGACGGCTTGGCCGAACCATGGCGATGTGTGGCTGCCCGGTTGGTTGGAAGCAATCAACAGCAACGCTAACTCGCTGTTCCTGACGATCGGCCCTGGCGACTTCCTGGTTCACCATGCGATCGCTCTGGGTCTGCACACCACCACCTTGATTCTGGTCAAGGGTGCTTTGGATGCCCGTGGCTCCAAGCTGATGCCCGACAAGAAGGACTTTGGTTACAGCTTCCCTTGCGACGGTCCCGGCCGTGGCGGTACTTGCGACATCTCGGCTTGGGATGCGTTCTACCTGGCCATGTTCTGGATGCTGAACACGATCGGCTGGATCACTTTCTACTGGCACTGGAAGCACCTGTGCGTGTGGCAAGGCAACGTGGCTCAATTCAATGAGTCCTCGACTTACCTGATGGGCTGGTTCCGCGATTATCTGTGGCTGAATTCGTCGCAGTTGATCAACGGCTACAACCCCTATGGCATGAATAACCTCGCTGTTTGGGCTTGGATGTTCCTGTTCGGTCACCTGATCTGGGCAACGGGCTTCATGTTCCTGATTAGCTGGCGCGGTTACTGGCAAGAATTGATCGAAACCCTGGTTTGGGCGCATGAGCGCACTCCGCTGGCGAACCTGGTTCGCTGGAAGGACAAGCCGGTGGCCCTGTCGATCGTGCAAGCTCGTTTGGTTGGTTTGGCCCACTTCACCGTTGGCTACTTCGTGACCTACGCAGCCTTCTTGATCGCCTCAACTTCGAGCAAGTTCGGCTAAATCTGATTGCCTCCTAGGTAACTAGCAAAAATCCCCCGGTCTCGTTGAGATTGGGGGATTTTGCTATTGCAGAATGGGGCGATCGATTCAATTCAATTCAATCGATTCAGATTCCAATGGCTCGTTCCAATGGCTCGCTTGGTAGGGCGCTGCAATCTCTGGAGACCTAGGGCGATCGATTCAGGATCGCTGGATCGCTTGAATGATGTAAGTCTCCACGGATTCAAGAAAAGACCCATGCAAAAGCGGGGCGCACAGGTTGCCCTGCCTTCGCCCCGCTTGCCATTTCAGTCCTGATTGTTTGAAAGAGGATGGAGCTTAGCGCACCGTCTCGAAGCTGTCAGCACGCGACTTAAATTGCCCCAGGAAGATATCCAAAACCGATCGCTTGCGGGTCTTGATCCGCGCCGAAACTGACATCCCGGCTTGAATCTTTAACTCCAAGCCCCGATTGGTTTTCAGGGTCTGCCGTTCCAGCTCAATCCGAATGGGAAACGTATAGGTGGGGCGCTCTTGGGTGGGTGCTAGGGCATCCGACCCGATCGAGACTAATTTCCCCTTGATGCTGCCAAATTCCAGTGAAGGGAACGTGTCCACACTCACCTCCACTGGCATTCCCACTTCCACGAACCCGATATCCTTGTTGGTTACATAAACCGATGCCACCAACTCGCCATCGGGCACAATGCTCAGCATCGGTTCCGTGGGGCTGGCCACATAGCCCGGGCCGCTGGCCTTAATATCAAAAACCGTGCCAGCAATGGGGGCGCGTAGTTCTTGATAGCGTACCGCTTGCTCTGCTTTCACCAATTGGCTTTGAACCTGGGCAAGCTGACCGACCACGTTGGCATCCTGGCGGCGGTTATCCAGACGGGACTTCGCCAACTGGGTGTCGATGTCGGCGATCGCCCGATCGTTGTCCGCAATGCGGTTTTCCAAATCCGCCGCCCAACTGGTTTGGGTGGTGCGAATTTCCGCCAACTGCGTCCCAATTTCCGCCTGCTTGGTTTGCATGGAAGCCATGAGGCGAGCTTCTTGCTCATTCAAACTGGCGATTTGCCCCTCTAGGGTTGCCACCGCATCAGCATTCGACAGCACAGCCTGCTGTTGGTTCTTGAATTGCAGTCGGGCAACGGCCCCTTCTTCAACGAGGGGCTGCAAATCAGCGATGATTCCCTCATTGATATTCAGGCGTTCTTGGGCCTGTCCCAATCGAATTTGGATGGCCCGTCGTTGGGCGCGAGTGTTGGCCACATCACTGCGCAATTCGTTGATTTGCGAGTTCAGTTCCGCCACGCGCGATTGCAGTTGCGACAGTCGAGAAGCTTGGGCCGCGCGGTTTTCTGCTAAACGACCGGCTTGGCCAGCCGGAGCCGCGCGATCGCCCCGCAGCAGCGCCCGCAGATAGATATTTTCCGCCACTCGCACAGCTCGGTTGCGTTGAAGGTCAATAATACTAGCCTGGCCCTCGCGGGTTAAGCCCAAGCCAGCGGCCTCCGCTCGAATCAGTTGCTTTTGGCGTTCGAGAGAGTCCTGGTTGGCCTTCAGGGATTGCACATCCGCCGCCTGCCCCGTGGGGTCAAAGGTGGCGAGCAATTGGCCCTTTTCGACCCGTTCGCCGTCTTTGACCACAATTTCCCGCACCACCCCGCCGGCCGGTGCTTTGATCGGTTTTGTGGAGTCCTTGGGCTGCAACTTACCGGCCGCCGGGACGGACTGGTCAATCTGGGCCACTGCGGCCCAAGTGATGCCGCCGACCACAAAGGTCACAATCAACCAAATAAATCCACTGGCGAGCAATGCCGGCCGTTGTAGCAAGACCGGTTGCTCTTCCCGTTCGATAAAGGCCTTTAGCATTGAGTTTCACCAAATAGCAGACTGAAAGGACTGAAAGGATTGACGGGTTACAAACAAACGGGGTGAGGACGGGGGGAATCGCTAGCTAAACGACCCCTCCTGTTGTTGGAACAGGCAATAGTAGCGACCCTTCATAGCCATCAATTCCTCGTGGGTTCCCTGTTCAACCACGGCCCCCTTATCCATCAGGATGATGGAGTCTGCGTTCAGAACCGTGTTCAAGCGGTGGGTGATGAAGAACACCGTGCGGTTTCGGAACTCAACGGCCAGGTTATTACAAACCTGACGTTCTGAGTTGTAGTCCAGGGCGCTGGTGGCTTCGTCCAAAATCAGGAGTTTGGGCTGTTGCAAAACGGTACGGGCGATCGCAATCCGCTGTCGTTGTCCCCCAGAAAGCCCGGTTCCCCGTTCCCCAACCACGGTGTTGTAGCCGTTGGGCAACTGCATGATGAAGTCATGAGCGGCGGCCACCTTGGCGGCGTGAATCACTTCCTCAGTGGTGGCATCCGGGTTGGCCAACATGATGTTTTCTTGCACCGTGCCCGTAAACAGAAGGGTGTCTTGCAGCACCATCCCGATTTGTCGGCGCAGGGAGTAGAGTTCTACCTTGCTGATGTCGTAGCCATCAATTTGGATGTAGCCAGCGGTGGGAGCGTACAGCCGCTGGAGGAGTTTCATGAGGGTGGATTTCCCGGAACCGGATTCCCCCACAATTCCTACAAAAGTGCCCGGGGCAAAGTCGAGATTGACGTTGGCTAGCTGCAAGGGCCCCGTTTCTGCAAAGCGGAAGGAGAGGTCGGAGAACTTGACGGAGCCGACCAATTCCGGCATGGGGATATTGTCGCGATCGGCATCGCTGGACTCCGGTTGGCTGTCAACAATATCCGCCAGACGTTCCACAGAAATTGAAATCTCCTGCACCTGTTGCCAAGCACCCACCAGGCTGAGGAGGGAACCCGTGACGTTTCCGGCCAGGATTTTGAAGGCGATCAATTGCCCCAGGGTGATTTGGTTGCCAATCACCAAATAGGCCCCCGCCCAGAGCAGGGCTAGGGTAGACAGGCTGTTCAGGAAGGAGGTGGCCCCCCCGATCGTGGTGCCGGTCATGATCGTTTTGAAGTTTGCCTGGATCATGCGGGCGTAGCGCTCTTGCCACTGCCACAGCACCTTGGTTTCGATGTTTTGGGCCTTGACGGTTTGGGCCCCGGAAATCACTTCCACCATGTAGGAGTCCACGTCGGCGCGGCGTTCCGCTTGGCGACGAATGAGTTGGCGGATGATCGGGGCGGCAAAGACGATAATCCCGCCTAAGATGGGGACGACCGCCAGGGCCACCAAGGTGAGCAGCCAACTGTAAACCACCATCACCACGATGTAGATCACCGAGAAGATGGCGTTCAGGAAAACGGTGAGGGCCGTGCCGGTCAGGAAGTTCCGAATGCTGTCGCGCTCATTGACCCGACCCGCCAGTTCACCCACCCGGCGCACGTCAAAGTAGCCCAGGGGTAGACGCATCAGGTGACTGATGATGGCGGAACCGACGTTCATGTCGATTCGGTTCATGGCATCGACAAACAGGTAAGTCCGCAGGATGTTGAGGATCCCTTCAAAGACGGCCACACCCAACATGAAGAAGCCGAGGGCATCCATGGTTTCGATGCTGCCTTGGCCCAACACTTTGTCGATGATCACCTGGGTGATGATCGGCTGCACCAACCCGAAGGTTTGAACGAAGAAGGACGCGACGACCACTTCGATCAGGGCGCGTTTGTAAGGCAGGATCCAGGGAACGAACCAACTGAGACCGAATTTTTCTGGCAGTTCTTCTACGGGGGCTTCGAGAAGCAACACCATGCCGCTTTCGCCCCAGCTTTCTAGGAACTGCTGGGGGGTTTTGCGCATCACGCCTTCTTCGGGGGTGGCGAGGATGATGCGGGTTTCGGAAATGTCGTAGATGACGGCGAAGCTATCTTTCCAGGGGGTGAGGGCGGGTGCTTTCAGCCGATTGATCAAGACACCGGAAATTTGGATCAGTTGGGGGCGAAAGCCGATGGTTTGGGCGATCGCCCCGCAAACCTGCATGGAGATTTGCCCGGTGGCCCGCAGTTGATCTTCCAGGAGCCGCCGAATCCGGTCTTTGCGGAATTGCAACCCGGGCACGAATTCATTCAGCATCTGGAAGCAGGCCAGAGTGCCGTTGACGGGCCCCCGCCCCCGCACATGGGGATAGGTGGCGGGCTGGGTGAGTAGGGCTTCTCGGGGGAGTTCGGGCGGTTTTTCGGGGGCGAAGGGAATTTCGGGAACGGGAACCGGAGCTGCCGCAACGGGAGCCGGTTCGGTGACGGGGGCGGCGTTGCCGGTGACGATATC
>NZ_LIRO01000006.1:0-7317 GCF_002742025.1 Limnothrix sp. PR1529 | reverse complement strand
GACGCGATCGCCCATCGTCTGTTCAACCTTGTTGATGTTGATCGTGGCTTGATCGTTAGCAATGATGCCTTGCTGGATTTCGGGTCGATCGCCCATGCCCTACGCCGCTCCTTTTTGAATCATCAACTCAAACCTGATCGCCCGTAACCAAGCCAATGCCCTTTGGATGCGATCGCATCCTCCTGGCTTGGGGCAAATATGGGCGATCGCTCCTCACATCTGCTTTGAGTTTACTCACTTCCCCAGACACCGCCATGGTGTCGGGGGCGATCGCCCTGGCCCAGGCCTATGGAGTTGGGGCAGGCGGTTCTAGCTGATTGAGGGCCCCGCAGATATATTTTTTGACGGTTTCGCGGCTGGCGGTTACGCCGCTGGGCAGGGTAAACACCATCTCGACGGTGGTTTGGTTGTTTTCCGCTAAGGCAAATACGTCAATGGGCAGGGCGCGTTGAAAGGCGGTGGCGGGGTTTTCGGCGCGCATCACGCCGCCGGCCACATCGGTACTGAGGGTGCGAATGCCTTCGCGGGCCAAAATTACCCGCAGTTGAAAGAAGGCTCTTTCGACGGATAGGCCCTGGACTTGCACGCGGGCGAAGTAGGCGGAACCGTTGAAGAAGTCGCCTTTTTTGTCGAAGCTTTCTTCGCAGGTGGTGGCGAGGGCGGGGGCGCTGACGCTGAGGAGGGTGAGGGTGAGGAGGAGCGATCGCATGGTTTGCATGATCGGATCAAAGAACAAAACCTCAGGATTGCCGATCGGGAATGGGCATGGCCAGATCGGTGTGACACCAAGGAGCCACAGCAAGCGATCGTGGAGAGAATGATGGCGGCCCAATCGATCGGAAAGGGTCGGTTTGCCCGATCCACCGATCCACAACCTCCGCGAAAAATGCGGGTTTCAGTCGATCGCCCCAGGTTGTGGATCGGCTAACGCGCGTTCTAGCCGACCGTGATATTTGGCTCCTCGCAGAAATTCACCAACACCGTTTCGCTTTCCGACTCATCCTCAAACACAAAGCTGATGTACCACTCACAGGGCGAATCATTCGTATGCTCCGCCCAGGTGACCGTTGCCCCCTCTCCAGAAGCAATTCCCTCTTCTGGCAAATCGAACTGCGACCACTCCTCATCATCGGGCGAAACCCAAATTTCCAGGATGGCTTGGTCTGTGTTGTTGGTGACCACAAAGCTAAACAAATCGTCCGACATGGGGGGTACATCCCAAAATTGCAGAATACGGCTCCGTTCTAGACTTCAAAGCGGGTCGCTGTGGGCTTTCCTTAGCTTTTCTTCACCACGCCTCTTCACCACGCCGTTTCCTCGCCCGCAATTCAGATTCCAACTCCTATACTGAAGTTAACCCTTGGTCGATCGGGCATTTCTGACCCGATCGGTCTTGGTTTTGATGAATTTTGATCAATTCAGGAGCAAGTTAGGAGCAAGATTCAATGAAATGGACTGGTAAACAGGGCCCATGGCTCGCGGGATTGTCCCTCGCGATCGCCAGCACCGCCGCGATCGGGAGTTGGGGATTTAGCCAATGGCGGGCCCAACAACCCGCCGCAACGGCCCCAGGCTCCACCACCACCGCCCAGGCTAGCCCCGCCCTTTGTCCGCCCGGTGGGGACGCGGCCGGCGGCATGGCGCATCATATGCACTCGATGCAGGTGAGCAGCGAGTTTGAATTCATTAGTCACATGATTCCGCACCACCAGGAGGCGATCGACACGGCCAAGCTCGTGCGCGATCGCACCCAACGGCCGGAAATGCGGCAATTTACCCAGGCGATTATTGATGCCCAAAGCCGGGAAGTGAGCCAAATGAAAACATGGCTGCAAACCTGGTATCCCAACCAAACCAGCACCCAGGCCTACCAGCCCATGATGCGTCCCCTGGAACCCTTGCAAGGCGATGCGCTGGATCAGCAGTTTTTGCAAGATATGGTGATGCACCACCAAGGGGCGGTGATGATGGCCCAAAGCCTGATTCAAGGCCAATTGGTGAAACACCCGCCAGTGCAGTCAATGGCTCAGGATGTGATTCGCACCCAAAGCCAGGAGATTGGTCAGATGCAAACCTGGTTGGGGGCTTGGTTCCCGAATGGTGGCCAATGCGGGCGATCGACGGCGACGGATTCCACGGGCAACGGGTTAATGAACCACGGGAATATGAACCACGGGAATATGAACCACGGGAACATGAACCACGGCATGAACCATGGAAAACAGCTTTAGGCTCCGTGGGATTCGCCATCGGGTTTGCACCGTGGTGATTCGCCGCTATGACTAATCTGGGTCAATAGTCCAGCAGGGGCCGTGTAGGGCCGGCCGCCAGCATCCATCGGGAATGGCATGGGATCACCATCCCGATCGCCCATCGATTTTGGTTGACTACGGTTGATTCTTAAAGAAATGGCTAAGGAAAAAGCAGCCATTAGGCACAACTTCAACGAATTTTCTGAGGAAATGGCCCTGGCACTTTCTGGGACAATTTGGACAACCCAACGCCCAGGGGGCATTTTCTGAGCCGAAAAAACCGTCAGGAAATTTTTACAAATTCCACAGGAGGGCGATCGCCGGCCGGCGGGAACCTTGGTATCGTGGAGATATAAATCGTATACCGCAATACGAAATAAATCAGGAAGCTTATTTCCTAACGTTATATTTGCGCCGTTTTAGCGCTCGTTTGGCGCTGTTTTGGTGCTTTGCGGGGTTTCGCTCACGCCACCGAACTGCTCGATCGATTCATCACCGCCGAATCTGTTCCTCAAGAATTTCACCGTATGCTGGCCAGCGATCGCGCCCTGAAATTTAATCCCCTGGATGCGGGGCAACCCAGCCGCATCCTGATTGTTGAAGACGAAGAACTAATCCGCGATATGGTGGCTGCGGCCCTGCGCGACGAGGGCTATGAAGTGTTAGTGGCGGCCGATGGGGCTGCGGCCTTGAACCTGTTGAATCTCAACAATCCTGGCGACATGAACCGCCCGCCCGATTTGATTGTTCTGGATTTGATGTTGCCTCGGGTGAATGGGCTGGATCTGTGTCGGCTGTTGCGCCAGCGCCAAGATCCCGTGCCGATTTTGATGCTGAGTGCCAAGGGCAGCGAGACCGATCGGGTGTTGGGGTTGGAAGTGGGGGCCGATGACTACCTCACGAAGCCCTTCAGTATGCGGGAGTTGGTGGCTCGTTGTCGGGCCCTGCTGCGGCGCAATCGGATCGTGAGCGCGGCCCAGCCGGAAGTGCTGCGCTATCGGGATATTGAACTTTATCCCCAGGAATGCCGGGTGGTGGTGCGGACTCAGGAAGTGAACCTGTCGCCGAAGGAATTTCGATTGCTGGAATTGTTTGTGCAACATCCCCGGCGGGTTTGGTCTCGGGAACAGTTGCTGGAGCGCATTTGGGGCATTGACTTCATTGGCGACAGCAAAACCGTTGATGTGCACATCCGCTGGCTGCGGGAAAAGATTGAGCTAGATCCCAGCACGCCTGAATACATCGTCACCATTCGCGGCTTTGGCTATCGATTTGGTTAGTGTCCTAGTCGGTTTAGGACTGGGGCTAGGGGTTGGGGTGTGGCAACAGGCGCGGCTGCGTTCTCGCCTGATGCAGCTTTTTGCGCCCATTTTGGCCGATGAGGTGGCGATTCCGTTGGGGCTGGAGTCCTTGGTGCGGCGCGGGGTGGTGGCGGCGCTCGATCGGGAAGTGGCCCTGGAGTCTCAGCTCGAAATCTGGGAGAAGGCCCTGGCGGCGGCTCCGATCGCCTTTCTGTGGGTCGATCGTGATGATGGCTTGCGGTGGTGCAATGACCGGGCGCGGGAGCTGTTCGCCATCCGTCAGTGGCAACCCAACCAAGACCGCCTCTTGATTGAGGTGGTGCGCTCCTACGATTTGGATCAGTTGGTGCAACAAACCCGGCGGGGCCGGCTCACTTGCCAACGGGACTGGACGTTTTATGGAGAGCCGCGGCCGGAGCCAACGGAATCGACGGAGGGCCCGGAGTTGAGCGACCACGGGACGATCGATCCCCCTTTGCCGGGGCCGGGAACCGCCACCAAGGGGGTGGGGTTGGCCCTGCGAGGGTGGGGAATTCCGCTGCCCCATGGTCACGTGGCGATTTTTGTGGAAAATTGCCAGCAGATGGTGGATTTAGCCCGTAGTCGCAACCGGTGGATTAATGACTTGGCCCATGAGTTGCGCACGCCCCTCACGTCCATTCAGTTGGTGTTTGAAACCCTGCAAAAGCAACTGGAGCCGCCCCTGAGCCATTGGGTCGATCGAGCCATGCCAGAAGTGAAACGGCTGGTGCGCTTTGTGCAAGATTGGCT
This sequence comes from Limnothrix sp. PR1529, assembly GCF_002742025.1. Taxonomy (NCBI): domain Bacteria; kingdom Bacillati; phylum Cyanobacteriota; class Cyanophyceae; order Pseudanabaenales; family Pseudanabaenaceae; genus Limnothrix; species Limnothrix sp. PR1529. The sequence goes on along the minus strand of NZ_LIRO01000006.1, from coordinate 2,993 downwards.
GGATTTGAGCCAAATGGAACAGAATCCGGGGCAAATTTTGCGCCTGGAGGTGTTGGACTTGGTGGAGGTGGCCCAGGCGGCTTGGCAGTCGGTGGAACCCTTGGCGGAACGAAAATCGGTGGCGCTGGTGCTCGATCGGGATGGGTTAGATCATCTCTGGCTCCAGGGCGATCGGGCCAAGCTCCATCGGCTGCTGTTGAATTTGCTGGACAATGCGATTAAGTACAGCCCGGAAGGTGGGCAAATTTGGCTGCACATTTCCCAAGATGCGCCGGCCTTGACCTTGCCCCAACCGCCCGGGGAGTTGGCGGAGGAGTTAGCGGAGGAGTTGGGTTCGGCGAGCCAGTCGGGCGATCGCGCCTCGGTGTCTGACCCGCACTGGGCCGCCGGAGCGCCCCGGCCCAACCCCCAAGCCGCCACCCCCCTCTCCGATCCAGACAACGACCCGATCGCCACCTGGGCCTATGCCGACGTGATTGATATGGGGCCTGGATTTTCGCCCACGGATTTACCTCACATTTTCGAGCGGCTCTATCGCGGCGACGCTTCCCGTACCCGCGAAACCGATGCCATGATTGCGCCCCAACTCCCCAGCACCGGCAGCGGCCTGGGGCTGGCGATCGCCCGGCAAATTGCGATCGCCCATGGGGGACAAATTACCGGCAGCAACGACCCCAAAACCGGCGGTGCAAGGCTGCGGGTAGCCCTGCCGATTCGGGCCATCCGCCAACCCCTGGATGACTTGTAGTGCTTGACGATGGGGAGCAATTTCCGAAAACACCGATAACCAGGGCGATCGAGCTGTTTGGTAGCCAACAGCACCCCAATTGGTGCAAGACTTCTGAACAATCATCCTAGGAGTAACTATCCCGGGGACTGCGGCAGATCAGCCCACTAAAATTTGGTTAAATTCCCACTAAACTTCTGAGCTGGAACCCCCACCTTAAGAAAATATAAGATATAAAGGAAAGGCAATCTTTTGACATGCATCCATTAATTTCTCATTTCCATTCCCCTTTGAACCGAGGCATTTTTATTCCAATCCTTATCTGTCAGACAATCGCAAACTCATCCAATGACAACCCAGATTAATCCTAGATTAGTCCTTCGTAAATTGTTCTTTCACGAACCTCTGATCAGACAACATCATGAGTCATGAGTCACTCCAATCAATATTCTGTTTCTATTCCTTAGCATCTTTCCGAGCGATCTAAAATCGCAATCAGTATCAAAATTGATTGAGATTTGATCAGACATTTCCTTGTTTCAGTCTCGATCGTTGCCTAGAAATTTTCCAGAAACTTCCCAAAAATTTCCCGAAAGTTGCCCAACAGCTTCTGCCTCAGCCCCTTTTGAGCAACCGAACTCACGGCGCGATCGGCCCTGTCCCCAGTGCTGTTCAAAGTTCTGATCAACATGATGGCAGTCAAGTTCAAGGGACCTCGATTAGAGTGACTTTTTCCTTCTAACCTCAAAACCAATAGCCAGCAATTCATTAAGAATTTATGATGCAATTTCTGGTTTTGAACCTTTACTTTCCTTAAATTGCGCTATCAGTGATTTACCCATTTTTCAACACCTTCTCTCATCGATCAATGCGGCTCTAAGGCTTCTTGGAGGTTGGTATTTTGATTTCCTGAAGTGAATGTTCTCAAGAGAACTTGGTTGGTGATTTCACTGCTGAGCAATGCCTAAATTCAAAAGAAAATCACCCTGAGCCAATCATCACGGTTTCTAAAGTGGGGTTGGGACGAGCTGTTGATTCATTCCGTCGTTTATGAAGGTTCCATGATTGCTGTAGACGTGAAACGATCTTTGTTTTCCACTGCTTCGGGTGCGGCCACCAAACCGACGGCGATCGAACGCAAAATCAAGCGAGTTTGCCAAGATGTGCTGCGGATGGGAGCGCTGGTTGAGGATTCGTTTCGCCTCACTCAGCAAGCCCTGTTTGCCCGCGACCTGTCCACGATCGAGCGGATTAATGCCCTCGAAGACCGCATCGATGAGTTCTATCGCCAAATTGAACTCGACTGCGTGGTCACCATGACCCTGAACGCTCCGGTGGCGGAAAATTGCCGCTGGCTGAGTGCCCTGATGCAGTTGGTGCGGGACTTGGAACGCATTGGCGATTATTCCCAGGACTTGGCGGACATTGCGGTGCGCCTGTTTCCCTATGCGCCCCATCCCCATTTGGAGGAGGTGGAAGCCATGGCTCGCCAAACCCTAACCATGTTGGGCATGAGTTTGGCGGCGTTGGTGGAGCCAGATCCCGAGGCGGGGGCCCGGCTCCAAGCGGCGGACAATGTGGTGGATGAGGCCTACGATCGCCTCTATGGTCTGTTGGCCACGCAGCGGGATGTGCCGGGGCCGATCGAGCCGGTGTTGCTGATGGTGCTGACCATTCGCCACATTGAGCGCATGGCCGACCATGCCACCAATATTGCCCAACGCGCCTCCTATATCGTGACGGGTCACCGCTCCTAGCCATCCCCTAAGCCCCAAACAGCCAAAGCCAGAGGGGCAGGGTAAAGGGCAAAACCACGGTTCCTAGGGCCACACTGGACACGGCCAAGTCCCGATCGAGGTCGTAGGCTTCGGCAATGACCAAACAGGCAAAGGCGGGGGGCATGGCCATCTGCAACACCAAAACCAAGAGGGTTGGCCCCTGCCATCCCCAACCCCGCAGGGTCAACCCCACCACCAGGGGCACGATCGCCATTTTGATGACCAACAGGGCGATCGCCGGAGCCGTGGCATTGCCCCAACGCAACTGACTGAGCCGCATTCCAATTAGCACCAAGGCCAGGGCCACCACAGTCCAAGCGATGGCCGTCAGTCCCCGATCGATCACCTGGGGCAGGGCGATCGATCGCGACCCCAAGCCCGCCAGGGCCCCCCAAACCGTCGGATTCACCAAGCCCGCCCGCACCATGCCCCAACCGTCGCTCGATTGGCCCCCCAGCCGGGCCGCCAGGGCCGAACCCACCCCATAG
>NZ_LIRO01000062.1:0-109377 GCF_002742025.1 Limnothrix sp. PR1529 | reverse complement strand
TGTGTATAAGAGACAGAGATGGGGGAGAACAGCGCGGTGGGGGCCGGTTGGGTGCTGCGTTGTTGTTAATAACAATAACATTTCGTAAAAAATATTTACAATCAGTTGACTTTGAAAATCCTTCGTGTATACCGAACCTGGTCGGTGTAGCTTCCCGATCGCCCCTCAACGAGTTTGGGCATGGATTTGGGACAGGAACTGAAGTCGGCCCGTAGGGCAGGTGGCACAGGGGATGGATCGATCGACCCGAGAAATGCCAGATTGGATGCCATCAGGGCGATCGGGCTGGGAACATTGACCCATCGGGGATTGCCAGCCCTTGAACCCTAAGTTTCATCAACCGTTTGTTGCTAAGAATTGCTAAGAATTGTCCCACTGTCCTCGGTCATGGTTGTTGAATCATGCCCCCCGGACAGGTCGGGAGACTGTCGATCGCGTTGGCCCGCAATTAGGGGAGGATTGACCGCGTGATTACCGAGCGCTTTCGTTATCAGTTGCGCCAGGAGGCCCGCCAGTGGGTGACCGATGGCTTGCTGCAACCGGAACAGTTCGATCGCCTAGCCGATCGCTATCAGTTCCGAACCCTCGATCAGGGGGCCCGCAACCGCTTCGTGACCATCCTGCTGTGTTTGGGAGGGGTGCTGTTGGGGTTAGGGGTGATCACCTTCGTGGCCGCCAACTGGCAGCAATGGCCCCGGGCGTTTCGGGTGGGGGTGTTGTTGAGTGCCCTGTTGGGCGTTCAAGCTTTGGGTTTTTATTTGTGGCGATCGCCCGCTCCTCGGTTGGCTGGGCAACGCCGCTTGGGCCAAGCCCTGCTGTTGTTGGGTGGGCTGCTGTTGGGGGCGAATTTGGCCTTGACGGCTCAGATGTTTCACCAGGGCGGCCCCTTATCAAGCCTCTACTTCATTTGGGGCGGCGGTGTGTTGACCATGGCGATCGGGCTGCGGTTGATGCCTTTGGGGTTGCTGGCGTTGATCCTGACGATCGTGGGCTACTGGTCGGGTCTCTATGACTGGTGGGAGCCGGAACCCAGTTGGCAGCGAGCGTTGGCGGAGCATATGCCCTTGGTGAGTGCCCTGGCTTTTTTGCCCCTGGCCCATGTGACGCGATCGCGCTTTTTGTTTGGCTTGGCTTGGTTGTTCACGTTGGGAACCTTGCAAACCAACTTTTGGTGGAGCTTGATGCACCCTTGGGTTGCCAGTGTGTTGTCTTTGGCGCTGCCCTTCGCTTTGGGTTGGGGATATCGCGATCGACTTTGGCCGGCCGTGCAACGTTGGTGGCTGCGGTTGCCGTTGCCCCGGACGTTGCGCCATTGGCTCGTGCCCGGTGGGGCGATCGACCCAAGGCCACTGAACTTTCAAAACATCACCCAAAATTTGACCATCCTGTGGCTGATGGGCACGTTTTACTTCACCAGCTTCTGGTTTTTCTGGGAAGGTTCCGGTCGCCAAAGTGGTTCCTCCACCGATGGCAATATCTATGACCCAGCGCAATTCGTCCCCTGGCTGGCGGTGGATGTGGCCGTGGTGGCCGTGGCGGCGGTGCTGATGTGGGCGCGGCGGGGTCGCGGCGCGGCCATGGGGGCCGATCAATGGCTCACCGACGCGGTGCTTTGGGCCCTGGTGTTGTCATTGGGGTTGACCTTGGGTTGGCACTACAACGTGGCGGCTCTGCCCAATTTGGGAACATTGCTGGCTAATGTGTGCCTGTTCCTGTTGGGGGTGGGGCTAGTGCGCGAAGGGCTATCGGACGGGCGGCGCTTGGCCTTTTGGAGCGGTCTGTTGCTGTTGGTGCTGGATATTTGGACGCGGATGCTGGAGTACAACACGGATTTGCTGCTGAAGGCGCTGGTGTTTGTGCTCTGTGGTGTTGGGGTAATTGCGGCGGGTTTGTGGTTTGAGCGATCGGTGCAAACGCTGAATGGGTCGAATTCATCCCCCACGGCGCGATCGTGAGCGATCGGAACTTGCGATCGCTGGTGATGCACCCCGATCGCCCTGCCAAATCAGCGCTCATCACAACCCCGCTCCCGTGAATTCCCTGTCATTCCTCAATTCCTTGTCATTTATTTTGGAAGCCTGAACCATGACCCAAGACCTGATTTCCCCGATCGCCCCAGATAGCCCCCCTCCGAAGGCAGCCGGCTGGCGATTTTGGATCCCGATGTTGTTGCAGTTGGGCCTGGCGATCGGGGTTCCAGCTCAATCGGCCATGACCTACTACTGGGGGCGATCTGTGGTGTTGCAAACCCGCCCGGTGGATCCCTACGACTGGATGCGGGGCTATTCCCAAACCCTCAGCTACGACATTAGCCAGGTGAGCGTTTTGGAAAAGCTGCCCGGCTGGGAAACCATCGCCACCGATCGAGATCAAAAACAAAAACCGCGCTTACCCTATGAACGGCGGGAGTTTTACCTGATTTTGCAACAACCGACCAACACCGCCACCGAAGACCCCAATCAACCGCCCGATCGACCCAAGCCCTGGCAACCGGTGGCCATTCGTCCCGATCGCCCGGGCCAACTGCCCGTCAACCAAGTGGCCCTGCGGGGTGAAATCATGGCCGCCATGCCCCGCTACAACCTGGAAACCTATTACATGGACGAATCCAAGCGGGATCAAATCAATGACCAAATCAATGGCGTGAACCGCATGAATTGGGCACGTCCTCGCACGAATCGCCCCTTGCCGTTTGTGGTGGAAATTCGCGTGGGTGCTGATGGGCAGGCCGTGGCCCACAGCCTTTGGATTGAGCAGGATCGCTATCAGTTTTAAAGATGGTTGCGAAGTAGTAGCCTGTAGGGTGGGCAATGCCCACCAACCCATAACTTCATGGCATCTGCGACCTAATGGATCGATTGCGCTAGGTCAAGGCCGTATCAATTTCGATGCCCAGATTTGCAGTGCCGATCGTGCCATTGATTCGCATAATCGAATGAATTTCTGAATCAAGTTCTGAATCAAGTTCTGAATCAAGTTCTGAATCAATTTATGAAAATCAACCTCGACTCGTCCGATCAAGAAATTCGCATTGAGATCGTGCCGCTGATCGATGTGATTTTCTGCATTCTGACCTTTTTTATCCTGGCGGCGATCGGGCTGACGCGCCAACAGGGCATTGGGGTAGACCTGCCCCAAGCCAGCACGGGCCAGCCCCAGATGCGCAAGTTGGCGATGGTGGCCCTCAGCCCCGCCGGTCAGTTGTATTTTCAGCAAGCCCCGGTGACCAAAGAGGCGCTGCTGACCCAACTGCAAGCCTTTAAGCAAGCCCAACCCGACGGGACGATCGTCCTCTATGCCTCCCAGTCGGCTTTCTATAGCGATGTGGTGGCGGTGTTGGACTTGCTGCGATCGGTTGGGGGCGATCGGGTGGCTCTGGCTACCTTGCCCAGCGGCCAAAACCCAGCCCAGCGACCGGCCGACAACTTTGACCCATTCGGCAATCAGCCCCTCGTGCCCAACGATCCGAGTCAGGGGGGCGATTTTGGGAATCCGGGTTTCAATAGCCCTGGCTTTAATAATTCCAATCCCAGCAATTCCAGTCCCAATAATTCCAATCCCAGCAGCCCGAATAACCCCGGCTTGGGCGGCAATGGTTTGAATCAGCCGTATTTGTTACCCAACCAGTCACCGGCTCCGGCGCAACCGGGCGATCGACTACCGATTCAGCCCTAACGGACGGTGCAAGGGTGGGTAGATCATGGGTTGGGTTAATCGAGGCGCTTGATCGGCCCTTGGGTTGGGCGATCGGGCGGAACTCGATCGGCCCCGCAGCGGGGAAGCGATGGAAAGTTGCTATGATTTGTCCTGCCATTTGGCGGCCGGTTGGCGCTGCAACATTGCGCCCGAGGGCCAATGGTTTGCCCAATCCTCACCCCCTCACAGCAGCGATTCTATGGCCACCGATCTTGAAGCTTTGCGCCGTGCCGTTCCAGTCGATCGCATCGCCTACAACGAACAAGGATTAGTCGCGGCGATCGCCCAAGACTACCTGGATGGCACAGTGTTGATGATGGCTTGGATGAATGCGGAATCCTTGCAAAAAACCCTGGAAACTGGCGAGGCTTGGTACTGGAGCCGATCGCGCCAAGAACTGTGGCACAAGGGCGCAACTTCCGGACATATTCAAAAGCTCAAAAGCATTCGCTATGACTGCGATAGCGATGCCCTTTTAATGACCATTGAACAGATTGGGGATGTGGCTTGCCACACGGGGGCCCGCAGTTGTTTCCACCAAGTGGATGGGCAAGTGGTTCCGCCGCCTGCTGATACGTTGTCGCAGGTTTTTCAGGTGATTGAATCGCGCAAGGCCAACCCAAATCCTGAGTCCTATACCTGCAAATTGTTGGCCGGTGGGGATAACAAAATTCTCAAAAAAATTGGTGAAGAAGCGGCCGAAGTGGTGATGGCTTGTAAGGATGATGATCCGGAGTCGATCGCCTCAGAAGTGGCGGATTTGTTTTATCACACCCTGGTGGCGATCGCCCATCATCAGGTGGATTTAAAAGCGGTTTATCGCAAGCTTCAGGAACGACGCGGTTAAAGGCTCACTGCTTTTTGAGTGATTACTTTTTAGGTAATTACTTTGTAAGTAATGGCTTTTTGGGGTGATTACTTTTTAGGTGATTGCTGTTTCGAGCTTGGGATTCATTTCTCGTTGTGAATTTCCTGTTGTGGATTTTTTTGTTGATCTCCCGTGTTTTCCATGATGGACGCTGCAATCAATCGCTCAGGGTCGGAGTCGGTGATGATCTTGGGCTGTGGCTATGTGGGCCGGCCGATGGCGCAATATTGGCGATCGCAAGGATTGACCGTCACCGGCACGACCACCACACCCGATCGCTTGGCGGAGCTGGCGGATTGTTGCGATCGGGCCCTTTGCTTGCGGGGGGACGATGAAGCGGGGTTGCGGTCGGCCCTGGCTGGGCAAACCACGCTGTTGGTTTGTTTGGGGCCCCGGCGATCGGGCATTTATCGGGAAACCTATTTGCACAGCGCCCAAACCCTGGCGCAACTGTTGCCTGAATTGCCCCAACTGCGCCAGGTGATCTACACCAGCAGCTATGGGGTTTATGGCGATCGGGGTGGGGCTTGGGTGGATGAAACCACGCCGCCCCAGCCCACCACGGACAATGGCCAAATCTTGCTGGAAACCGAGCAGGTGTTGTTGGGTGCGGCGCGGGACGGTTTGGCCGTTTGTGTGTTTCGGCTGGGGGGCATTTGTGGGCCCGGTCGCGAGGTGGCGGATATTTTTCGATCGGCCAGTGGCCAAGGGCGGCCGGGCAGTGGCCAAGACTGGAGTAATTGGATCCATTTGGATGACATTGTGGGGGCGATCGCCTTTGCCCGAGCGGCGCGGTTGTCGGGGCTATATAACCTGGTGCATGACGAACCCTTGACCCAAGCGGAATTGCTCGATCGGGCCTTTCGCCGCCGAGGGTGGCCGGGGGTGACTTGGAATCCGGCGGAATCGGCCCAGCGTCCTTACAATGCGCGGGTTTCCAATCAAAAACTCAAAACAGCGGGTTACCAGTTTCGATCGGCCACGATTCCGCTGTAGGGCCCTGATCAGGAGCTGGGCGATCGGGCCGGTTGGTGGCAGTTGGGGGGAGGGGACGGCGATGATGGGGATGGGCCCGCCGCTGGCCCGCTGCCCCCTGACTCGGTATCTTCACTGTGACTGAATCTGGCTCTGCACCTGAATTTGCCCGATCGCCCCGTTGGCCCCTGAGCAAATTAATTGTCCTGGTCACGACCTTGCAAGCGTTGGTGGCCGTGGGGCTAACGGGGCAAGTGGTACTCGTTCAAGGACAACGGGCCGTGGATGCGCTGATGAACCGCCTTGGCTCCGAGGTCGATCGGCAAATTCAAACCTACGTGCATCAATACCTGAGCGAGCCGTTGCGCCTCAATCAGCTCCATGTGCAGGCTTTTGCGGCTGATCAGGTGAAGTTGACAGATTTTTCAGCGCTGGAAACCTATTTCCACGGAAAGTTGCGACTGTTTCCCCTGGTCACCACCACGGAGTTTGGAACAGCGGTTGGTGGCTCCTTGGAAGTTCGGGAATTGCCCAGCAGCACCCTAATTAAACGAAGCGATCGATTGGGATCGGGCTTGCGGCGAACCATCGAGGTCGATCGCCAAGGGCGGCGCGTCCTCAAAGACAGCCAGCTCTATGATGTGCGCAATCGCCCCTGGTTCAAAACGGCCCTTGCCGCCCGCAGACCCCAATGGACTTCGGTGTTTGCCTTTTCGGGAACGGGGGAATTGGGCATTTCAGCGGTGCAACCCCTATACGATCGCACGGGACAACTGGTGGGGGTGTTTGCCTCTGACCTGGCCTTGGAAGGAATCAGCACCTTTTTGCGGGCCCAAAATATCGGCCACAGCGGGGTGGCGGCCATTGTGGAGCGATCGGGCCAGGTGATTGCCACCTCCACCAACGACCCAATCTCCCCGGAAGGAAAACGAATTCGGGCCAAAGACCTCAAAAATTCAATTTTGCAAGCGGCCGTTACCACCATTGAACAGCGCTTTGGCACTTGGGCCGCCATTCCGCCCAACACCCCAACCACCCAACTCACAACCAAATTCATTGGCCCCACCCAACAAACCCGGTTGCTGGTGCAAGTGTCGCCCCTGCGCGATCGCAACGGCTTGGACTGGTTGTTGGTGACGGCGATTCCGGAAGCCGACTTTGCGGAGCCGGTGATGGCCGCGCGTCGAGACATCCTCACCATCATGTTGCTGGCCTTGGCTGTGGCGATCGGGCTGGGGTGGTGGATTGGGCGGCAGGTGTCGCGGCCCTTGGTGAAACTCTGTGCGGCCACCGATGCCGTGGCCGCCAATCAGCTCGATCAGGTGGTGATGACGGAAGGAACCGCCGAAACGGATCAATTGGCCCGGGCCTTCAACACCATGACCCAGCAGTTACGACAGTCCTTTCAGGAGTTGGCCGCCAGCAACCAAGCCCTGGAAGAACGGGTGGCCGAGCGCACAGCCTCCCTGCAAACCAGCGAAGCCCGTCTGCGCAGCATTGCCCAAAATATTCCGGGAGCCATTTTTCAGTTCAGCAATCACGAGGGCCAATGGACGATCGACTACATGAGCGATCGCGTCAGCGAGCTAACGGGATTCAGCGCCGAAGAATTCATGGCTGACCTGGGCCGGTTTATTAGTGCCATCCACCCGGACGATCGGGACGGCTACATCGAATCTGTGAGCCGCGTGGTGGACAACCCCACGGAATGGGCCTATGAGGCTCGGTTGATTCGTCCCGATGGTTCCCTCCGTTGGTGGCAAGGCGCTTCCACCCCCCGGCGCACCGATGACGGCACGGTTGTGTTTAGCGGCGTGTTGTTTGATATCACTGCCCGCAAACAGGCGGAACTGGCCCTGGCGGAAGCCAAGGAAGCGGCGGAAGTGGCCAATTTGGCCAAGAGTGAATTTTTGGCCAACATGAGCCACGAGTTGCGCACCCCCTTGAACGGCATTTTGGGTTATGCCCAGGTGTTGCAGCGATCGAGCAATTTGCACGAAGAGCAACTGGCCAAAATTGGCGTGATTCACCAATGTGGCACTCATCTGCTGACCCTGATCAACGATGTGCTGGATTTGGCCAAAATCGAAGCCCGCAAAATGGAACTGCACCCCACGGAATTTCACTTTCGGGCCTTTCTGCGTGGCGTAACGGAAATGTGCCGTCTGCGAGCGGAACTGAAGGGGTTGCAATTCGCAGAAGAAATCGCCGATGACTTACCGGAAGGCATCCGCACCGATGAAAAGCGTCTCCGCCAAGTGTTGCTTAACTTGCTGGGCAATGCGATCAAGTTCACGGACAGCGGCACGGTCACCCTACGTGTGTTGGCCATGGGGGGCGATCGGGTGCAATTTGAAGTACAAGACACGGGCGTTGGCCTAGAAGCAGATCAACTCAGCAGCATTTTTCTGCCCTTTGAGCAGGTGGGCGAGACCAAGCGCCAAACGGAGGGCACGGGTCTGGGGCTGGCGATCTCCCAACAAATTGTGGAGCTGATGGGCGGCCAAATTACCGTCGAGAGCCAACCCCAAGTCGGCAGCAGCTTTCGGTTTGAAGTGTCCTTGCCGGTGGCGGCCGAGTGGAGCCGCCATTCCCGCATGACACAACAGGGGCAAATTGTTGGTATTCAAGGGGATGCGCCCCAAGTGCTGGTGGTGGATGACAAGTGGGAAAACCGGGCCGTGTTGCGGGAGATGCTGGAGCCGATCGGGTTTGTGATTCAGGAAGCGGAAGATGGGGCTGTGGCTTGGCAGTTTTTGGAGCACCATCGCCCGCAGGTGGTGATTACGGATTTGTTAATGCCCAACTTGGATGGCTACACCCTGATTGATCTGATTCGTCGCCATCCTGAGTTGCAGCAATTGCCGATTATTGTGTCCTCTGCCAGCGTTTTTGAGAGCGATCGACAACAAAGCTTGGACGCGGGTGGCAGCGACTTTTTGCCCAAACCGGTGCAAACCCACGAGCTATTGCACCTGCTGCAAAAACACTTGCAATTGGTTTGGGTTTATGAAGCCAGTGCAATCGCCCCGTCACCCTTGGCGCAGTCGGCGGCGGAACCCGACCTGCCCCCGGATGCACTCATTTACCCGATCGACTACCCGATCGACCCCGAGTTGTTGGAGCAGCTCGAAACCCTGGCCCGCAAAGGCAACTTCAACGCCCTGAAGCGCCAAGCCAAAGCCCTGGCAGAACAGGATCCAACCCTTGCTCCCTTTGCCCAACAGCTCAAGAGTTTGGCCCAGGCGTTTAACGATCAGGGGATTTTGGAACTTTTAAGTCAAGCGCCGGGGCGATCAAGCGCGAATTAACGGGGAAGGAAACGTTAGACCAAACAAAAACGGATGATCGGGATCTCCGGTCAATTAATTGGCTGAAAAATTGCTGAAAATAGCTTTTTTCGAGAGAATAGAGACCATCAAAGGTCTTCAATAACTTTCTGAAACTTTCTGAGGATCATGAAGTTGAGCGCAATAATCGTTCAAATCATCAAGCATTTATGATCCCCGGGATCATAATTCATCACAAAAACTGGCAAGACCAGCCATTCAGAATCTTCCCAGGAAAAGTCTTGCTTGTTCTTAATGATTAGTTCATGATTGTTGATGCCTTAACCTGATTTTCAGCACTTTCGATCCAGCGCTTCATGGGCCCAGTCATTTCATTGGCCAAGCAATTGGTCAAGTGATTGGTGATCCTTAAATGGCGATTCTTAAATGGCGATCCTTCAATTCTCCCAGCACCCTTTTTACTGCAAAACCTTCCATCCTTGAGCCATGTCCCTCGATGCCGCTGAAAATCGTCCCACGATTCTGATTGTGGACGATATGCCAGCTAACCTTAGTTTGCTGTCTGATTTATTAGATGATGCGGGGTTTGAAGTTTGGATCGCCCAATCTGGAGAAGTGGCGCTCGATCGGGTCAATTTTGCAACCCCAGATTTGATTTTGCTGGATGTGATGATGCCAGGAATTGACGGGTTTGAAACCTGTCGCCGCTTGAAGGCCAATAGCCAAACATCCGCCATTCCCATCATTTTCATGACCGCCCTCTCGGAAGTGGATGATAAGGTGCGTGGTCTCAATTTAGGGGCTGTGGACTATATCACCAAGCCCTTTCAGCAAGATGAAGTCCTCGCGCGGGTGCGCTTACATTTGCGTTTGCAATCCCTCACCAAAGCCTTAGCCGATCGCAATCAAGAATTGGAAATTCGGGTGGCTGAGCGCACAGCGGCCCTGGAAAAAGCCTTGGCGGATTTGCAAGACACCCACCTTAGTTTGGTGCGGGCAGAAAAACTATCCAGTCTGGGACAGTTGCTATCGGGAGTGGCCCATGAAATTAACAATCCTGTGAATTTTATTCATGGCAATCTGGTTCATGCCTGTAATTATGCAGAAGACTTGATGAATGTCTTGCAGCTCTATCAAATATTCTATCCAGAGCCGCCAGAAGATTTGGCAACCCAAACGCAAGATTTGGACTTGCCTTTTATGATGGAGGATTTTCCAAAAATTTTGGAATCCATGCGTTTGGGAACCGATCGAATCCGCGATTTGGTCGCAAGTTTGCGCAATTTTTCGCGAATGGGCAATCAACAGCTCGCCCCAGCGGACTTGCATGAAGGGTTGGAAAATACCCTCATCATTTTGCGCCATCGATTAAAGTCCAAGGGCAGCCGATCGGAATTTAAAATCATTCGAGATTATGGGGAATTACCCCTCGTTGAATGTTCGATCGGGGAAATGAGCCAGGTTTTCATGAACTTGATTGCTAACGCGATCGATGCCTTGGATGACTTGGACTGGGAGCACATGAGCGGTTTGGAACCGGAAATTAAAATTCAAACCCGATCCCTGAATCAAAAATGGGTGCAAATTATCGTTTCTGATAATGGACCAGGGATTGAACCGGAGGTACAGCAGAAGTTGTTTGAAGCATTTTTCACCACGAAACCCACGGGTATTGGCACAGGATTAGGGCTGGCGATCGCCCGTTCAATCGTGGTCGATCGCCACGGTGGTCGGCTCGATTGTGAATCTCAGATGGGTCACGGCGCTAAGTTCATTCTCGAAATTCCTGTTACTCAGCCCTAACCAGAAACCTCATCAGAAACTTCATCAGAAACTTCATCAGAAACCTAATCAGCGGCCATTGATCAGCGGCCATTGATCAATCGAGATAGGTTCAGGAGCGATCGGGCGATGCGATCGCCCGTTTCTGGATCTTTCCAATAGCCATTGTGAGAAAGCGGATTCCAGCTTTCCCAGACTTCTCCCGCGTTTACGTTCAAATCTTCCTTCACTGCCCGTTGAAAAGCTGAATTAATGGGTCGTAATGGATAGGCAATCACATCATCAGAATCGTAAACATTCACCCATTCGGTGGCTGAGTTCAGTTGAGGATAATGTTCTGTCAGGTGGGGGGCCGGAAACTGAATCGGCAAGCCCCCATCGCGATCACGCAGTGTCCAAAGGGCTAAGGGACTGCCCAAGGTGTAATACAAACTGAGGGTTTCACCCCGTTCCAAGGGGCTATTGCCCACTTGACGCAACACCGATTCTCGGAAGAGCGATTCTGCTTCGGTGTTGTTCCCAAATTCCGCTTGCAAATCCAGAAGATAGTTATAGGAAACGATCGAACCAAGGCTATGGCCAATCACGCAGAGGGGTGCTTTGGGGCCAGCTTTTTGGGCCAGGGTGTGCAAAGTTTGGGCACAAAATCGATGAATGGCGTGATAGGAATGGCGACCGCGCGGACTAACCTGATAGGCAATGGCATCGGAAACAAAGGACACCATAAATTCTCGGATTCGATCCCAATTCATGGCACTTTGGCGCTGGAATCGGGCCCACAAATCCTGTTGGTTTCCTTCCAAAACCGTTGCCCAATACACTGGAGCCATCACGAACCGCTGATGATATTCCTTGTCAGAAATGCCTAGTTTACTGAAGCGATCGATTAGATTATTTTGCAAGCTGCGAATAAATTCCGGTTGGTCAGCTTTGCCGCTGTTGTAGTCAGGATCACCGGCTCCAATGCCATGAACCACGGCGATCGCCACCTTTTGCCAAGCAGCACCGGCAGCATCACTCTCAGGACTTTGGGATGTGGGGAAAAAGTTGGGGATCATGGGTTTCTCCAGTCCAGGTTTCGTAAAAATTTCGTCAAAATAGATAGGCTGGGGTGCAATTGGTCACCGCTGCCGGCCAGGGATCGGAGTCTTTGGGCGATGGCAATTGCGTTTCGATCGAACGACAGAGCCCCAGGGAAACAGCCCAGCGAAAAGTCAGGTGATGCTAGCTTAACAAGTGGCTCCGCCTGGCTCCCAAGGGGCGATCGACCTCAGTTCTGGTCAAGTTCTGGTCAAGTGCCGGTCAAGGGCCGGTTCAGTTTTGATCAAGCTTCGATCGGGTTCCGATCAAGGTCTGGTTGGTTTTCGATCGATTGCCGATCGATTGCTGACCAATTACCGATCAACCGATCAATTGCCGATTAATTACTGATCGATTGCTGATCTCCTGCGTTAAATTCCGCTCGCACTACCCTCCATCACCATGAAGCGCATTGTTCTCATTGCTGGGTTCGAGACTTTTAACGCCGATTTGTACCGAAAAGCTGCCCACCGGGCGATCGAGCGTTGTCCTCAATTGCAAGTGACCACTTTTACCGATCGTGACATTACGGAACAACCCGATCAGGTGGCCGCAGCTTTAGCAGAAGCCGATGTATTTTTTGCCAGCCTAATTTTTGACTATGAGCAGGTGCTTTGGTTGCGCGATCGGGTGCAACATATCCCTATTCGTTTGGTCTTTGAGTCGGCTTTGGAATTAATTTCCCTCACTCAGATTGGGGCGTTTAAAATTGGCGACAAGCCTTCGGGAATGCCAAAGCCTGTGAAGTTTATTCTCAGTAAATTTTCCAGCGGCCGAGAAGAAGATCGACTGGCTGGTTATCTCAGCTTTTTAAAAACCGGGCCCAAGCTGCTGAAATTTGTGCCGATTCAAAAGGTACAAGATCTGCGCAATTGGCTAATTATCTATGGCTATTGGAATGCTGGTGGCTTGGAAAATGTGGCCGCCATGCTCTGGATTTTGGCTGAAAAATATTTGGATCTCTCGATCGGGGAAATTGCCCCACCGATCGAAACGCCCAATATGGGGTTATTGCACCCTGAATATGCGGGCTATTTTTTGAATCCTCAAGATTATTTGAACTGGTATCGTCAACAACGATCGCCCCAGTTGTCGGGGTCTCCAATTAATCAGCCTGATCATCTTGATCATTCGGGGCGATCGACAATGGAAGCCTCCAAAATTGCTCACGATCGTCCGGTAGTAGCCATTTTGCTCTACCGAAAACATGTGGTGACGCAACAGGCTTATATTCCTCAACTGATTCGCCATTTTGAAGCGGCTGGTTTGCTACCTCTGCCCATTTTTATTAATGGCGTGGAAGCCCATGTGATTGTCCGAGATTGGCTGACCACCAGCCATGAACAGCAACAACGGGCCCAGGGCGATCGGGAATTGAAATCCCTGGCGGCTGATGCGGTGTTGGTGGATGCAATTGTTTCCACGATTGGATTTCCGCTGGTGGGCGGCCCTGCTGGTTCCATGGAAGCTGGGCGACAGGTGGCAGTAGCCCAGCGGATTTTGGCGGCTAAAAATGTGCCCTATTTAGTTGCCGCTCCTTTGCTCATTCAAGACCTAAAATCCTGGACAAGGCAGGGAATTGGCGGTCTCCAAAGTGTGGTGCTATATGCCCTGCCGGAGTTGGACGGGGCAATTGATACTGTGCCCTTGGGTGGCTTGGTGGGAGATGATATTTACCTGATTCCGGAGCGTGTTCAACGGTTAACCAGTCGTGTCAAAAACTGGATTCAACTCCGCAAAACTCCACCACGCGATCGCAAATTAGCGATCATTTTATATGGCTTTCCACCGGGGTATGGCGCAACGGGAACAGCGGCCCTGTTGAATGTTCCCCGATCGCTCTTGAAACTGCTGGAGTCTTTGCAAGCTCAAGGCTATGACGTGGGTGAATTGCCCACCGACGGCGAGGCGATTATTCAACAGGTGAAAGCTGCCGATGATCGTTGGTCTTTGGGCCATCCCTCCCGATCGCACCCACACCAGGCTCCCTTGAATGATGGCTGGGTTCCGGCTCAAATCCTTGATCAATGGTTAGGATATCTCGGCAGTTCTCGGATTCAAAAACAGTGGGGTGGTCTCACGGAATCGGGTATTAAAACCTTTGGGGATGAGTTGCACATTGGGGGCGTTTACTTTGGAAACGTTTGGATTGGGGTGCAGCCGCCTTTGGGTTTGCAAGGCGATCCCATGCGCTTGATGTTTGAGCGAGACTTGACCCCCCATCCCCAATATGCCGCATTCTATCAATGGTTGCAGCGGGTTTGGCAACCCCACGCGATCGTCCATTTTGGAATGCATGGAACGGTGGAATGGTTGCCGGGATCTCCCTTGGGTAATACGGGCTATTCTTGGTCAGATATTTTGTTGGGAAATCTGCCCCATTTGTACATCTATGCGGCCAATAATCCTTCGGAGTCGATCTTGGCAAAACGCCGGGGCTATGGGGTGTTAATTTCCCACAATGTGCCTCCCTATGGGCGAGCAGGTTTGTATAAGGAATTGGTGAATCTGCGTGATTTAATTGCGGAATATCGCGAGGATCCGCAGGCGAATACGGCCCTGCGGGATGCGATCGCCCAACGGTTAATTGACACGGGACTCGATCGGGATTGTCCGCTGCCGGAAGCCCAACAATTGGGGGTGGAGTTGAGTGCGGAAACCCTGAAGTTGTTTGGCCCCGATTTGCTCGATCGCTACTTTGCAAGGGTTTATCAATACCTGCAAGAACTAGAACAGCGCCTCTTTTCCAGTGGGTTGCATGTGTTGGGAGCTGCACCCAATGTCGAGCAACTATTGTCCTATTTGGAAGCCTATTTTGAGACGGATTTACCCCGATCGGTCTTAGAAACGATCGCCCAAGGATCCGACCTCGATCGCCCCCTGAATGCCTATCGATACTGGTTCCAGCAGGAATATCCCAATCGATCATTTGAGTTGGATCTCAAGGTCTCAGAACGAATTCAAGAAGCCATTCATTTGCGGGATTTGCTCAACCAAAATACCGATGAGCTAACGAATTTATTACGGGGCTTGAATGGGGAATATATTCCGCCCGCACCGGGGGGAGACCTGTTGCGGGACGGGCCCGGCGCATTGCCCACGGGCCGCAATATTCACGCCCTTGATCCTTACCGAATGCCCTCCCCAGGAGCCTACGAACGGGGCAAGGCGATCGCCCAGCAATTGATTGCCCAACACCAACAGGAACATGATCAGGAACCGAACAGCTATCCCGAAACCATTGCCGTGATGCTTTGGGGTTTGGATGCCATTAAAACCAAGGGCGAATCCTTGGGCATTTTGTTGGAATTAGTGGGCGCAGAACCAATTAAGGAAGGTACGGGCCGAATTGTTCGCTATGAGTTAATTCCGCTGGCTCAATTGGGTCGTCCTCGAATTGATGTGTTGGCTAATTTATCGGGCATTTTTCGAGACAGTTTCGCCAATATTTTGGAACTTTTGGATGATCTGTTTGCGCGGGCGGCGGCGGCCGACGAGCCGATCGAACAAAACTTCATTCGTAAACATGCCCTGGAGCTTCAGACCCAAGGGGTTGAAAATCCCAGTGCTCGGCTCTTCTCAAACCCGGCGGGGGATTTTGGCTCCCTTGTGAACGATCGCGTCAATGATGGGAATTGGGAGTCTGGTGATGAGCTGGCCCAAACCTGGCGATCGCGCAATGCCTTTAGCTACGGTCGGCGCGATCGGGGGCAAGCCCGCCCAGAAGTGCTCGATCGGCTCTTGGCCACCACTGGGCGCATTGTCCAGGAAATCGACTCCGTGGAATATGGCTTGACGGATATCCAGGAGTACTACGCCAACACCGGAGCTTTGAAGCGTGCCGCCGAACAACAGCAACAGCGCTCCGTCACCGCGAGTTTTGTGGAAAGTTTCGGCAAAAACACCCAACCCCGCGACTTAAACAGCCTCTTGCGGTTGGAATATCGCACCAAATTGCTGAATCCCAAGTGGGCCGAAGCCATGGCCGCCCAGGGTTCCGGCGGGGCCTTTGAAATTTCCCAACGGATGACGGCCCTGTTGGGCTGGAGCGGCACTACGGATTTTGCCGATCGCTGGGTCTATGACGGAGCCGCCGAAACCTACGCCCTCGATCGAGCCATGGCCGATCGCCTGCGCCGCGCCAATCCGGAAGCCTTCCGCAACATTGTTGGTCGTTTGCTGGAAGCCAATGGCCGTGGATTTTGGGCCGCCGATGAGGCTGTGGTCGGCCAACTACAAGCCCTCTACGACGAAACCGACGCGGCCTTGGAGGGGGTAACCAATCCGTAAGCCGCTCAATATCAGCCACTCAATTGGCCACTCAATTTAAATGCCCCCAGCCGGAACCCCCGTTCAACCAGGGCCGCGATCGCGCGATCGGGAACGACAACGCCGCCGTCAGCGTCCCCAGCCCTAACCCGGATCCGAAAAGACCGCCACTAATGGCACGATCTCTGGGGGGGAAACTTCTCAGGGCGATCGTGCTGATTTGCCCGCCAATGCCAGTCATTATTCAAGACTGGACTTTACAGGTTGGAATCTGAAATTCAAGGCCGGAATTCAAGGCTGAGTTCAGCGGGAGCACAAATCGTGCTCAAGTTTCTGGAGGAACTGGTTGCACACCATGAACGAACTAGCCCCCACAGCGGTCTAATCCAAGGCTCAAAGGCTAAACAGTCCCTAGGCTAACCAGTTCCGGAACCATTCATCGATTAGGAGTTTGTAATCATGGCTATTGGCCCTAACCCCCCGTTTTACGATCTTGACGATACCAATAACTTTTTCTCCACTAGCTCGCTGTCGGCGGAAGTGCTTCGCACCACCCCGGCAGGCGTGCGGGGTTTGGGGGGCGATGACCAAATCACCGGCAGTGCCCAAGCGGACATCATCTACGGCAACCTGGGCAACGACAGCCTCTATGGTTTGGGGGGCAATGACACCTTTTATGGTGGTCAAGGTGACGATCTGTTGGTGGGTGATGGCCTCAATTCCACCGGGGATGACGTACTCAGCGGCAACAAGGGCAATGACCTGATTTTGGGTGGCGTGGGTAACGACATCCTGCGGGGTGGTCAGGACAACGATTTCCTGAATGGCGAAGAGGGCAATGACACCCTGGTGGGCGATCTGGGCCAAGATACCCTGGCCGGCGGGGCTGGCGATGATCTGTTGGTGTTGCGGCGGGACACGGCGGCGGTGGCTGATGCCAGCGGGGCGATCGCCGCAGATTTCATCGTGGATTTTGGTACTGGAAATGATCGGATCGGCCTAACCGGCGGCTTGCAGGAAAGTCAGTTGCAACTGCTGGCGATCACTTTGAACGACTCCGGCGGCGGCTCCACACCCAGCACGGCGATTACGTTCAACGACAATGGGGTTTTCAAAACCTTGGGTCTGGTGTTGGGCAAAACGCCCACCGAGCTGGCCGGTAAGTTCGTGAATACGGACTTTTAAGCCGACTAGGCCGACCTTGCGGCCGACTGTCTAACTAACCTTTCAGCCGGTTGTTTAGGCTAAGGGTTCCGCTGACGGGATTAACACCTGATGGGATCAATACCTGAGGGAGTTAACACCCAATGGGATCAATACCTGATGGCACTAACACCTAATGGGATCAACACCTAATGGGATCAACACTAAACCGGTGGCATCAGTGGCCAATGGCGGGTAAAGGGTGAATTGCGGGCAAGGGGCTGAAGCCCCTTGTCTTCAGGATTCACTCAGTAGCTCTCGGGCCCAGGCTTCTTCTTCGGGCAGCTCGTCCAAGGAGGGCCGGGTTTCCCGCAGTTCGATCGCGGCGGGAGTTGCGATCGATCGGGGGCTGGTGCGGCTTTTGGGGCGCAGTGCGCGTTCGGCCTCTTCAGCGCTGGCACGGGCTTGGTGCAAGAGCTTATTGCAGCGCTCCCAAGGGTTCGATCCATTCAGGGCCTCAAGCTGGCTGCTGCGTTCGTTGGCCACGGTGGCCAGGGCACGCAACACGGCAGAAAATTGGATGCCTTCCCGATCGAGGGTATCCAGCATGGGGCGTAACAATTCGCACAACAGGGTGTTGCGGTGTTCAGCAATCAACGCGCCGAGTTCGCTGGTGTTAATTGCGTCGCTAATGCTTTCGGGTAAATGTTGCATAGCTTTGTGGGCAATAGCGGAGCTGTCAAGTTTCATGCGATTTTCATGCGATTTTCAAAAATTCCTCATGAATCGCCGGCTGATGCACCCTCGAAACGCGGTTAACGCCACCTTGCGTTTGCGCTCAAAACCGATCACGGGCGATCGAGCACGATCGGGAACGATCGGTGAGCGATCGGTTAGAGACCCATTAGCGATCAACTCCACGATCGGCTACTTAACCCTTACGGTTGCCCCGTATGCTGCCAGGAATGGAGCAGCGGGTTGGTGATCCCAAACAAAGCAGCCTTGAGCTGGCAATGGCAGGCTACCGGGAGTTGCACCAGTCTTGTCCGTATAGTTGGGACAAATTGAGGCGATCGTCGATACAGAGACTGCCTATCTCTTCCTCTAAGGTACAGTGCCGATCGGGAAAATTCCGTGCAGATCAGCCAGAAGGAGAATTCCGCACAAGGGGCGATGGCGGATTGGTGGCTCCGGGCGATCGGCCCCGTTGCTTAACTCCAATTTCGCCAGCCCAAGCCCCCTCAAGCCCCAGGCATTGCCTCATCCGTCTCCCATGTATCACCCCATACATCACCCCGCGCATCACCCCAGTCATACCATTCCCCACCCGCCAGAAATCTGATCAAAATCCCTGGGATCGATTGGACGCGCAATTTGGGCTGATATGGTGAATAATTGTGGATTCGACTCTGCTAACACCCCTTAACCCCTCGCTTCAACGGCACTGCAACTGCAAGCTATGGCTGGAAAACCCACGATCGCCGTTACTCACCTCGGTTGCGAAAAAAATCGCATTGACACCGAGCATATGATGGGCCTGCTAGCCCAGGCAGGCTATGACGTGAGTGCCAACGACGATGCGGCAGACTACGCGATCGTCAACACCTGTAGCTTCATTCAGGAGGCGCGGGAAGAATCGGTGCGCACCTTGGTTTCCCTGGCGGAAGCGGGCAAACGAATTGTGATCACGGGCTGCATGGCTCAACACTTTCGGGACACCCTTTTGGATGAAATTCCGGAAGCCGTGGCCGTGGTGGGCACGGGCGACTATCACAAGATTGTGGATGTGGTGCAGCGAACGGAAGCGGGCGAGCGCGTTCAGGAAATTTCGGAAGAACCAACCTACATTGCCGATGAGACCGTCCCTCGCTATCGCACCACGGCCGAAGGCACGGCCTACCTGCGGGTGGCGGAGGGGTGTGACTACCGCTGTGCGTTCTGCATCATTCCCCACTTGCGGGGCGACCAGCGATCGCGCTCGATCGAGTCGATTGTGGCCGAAGCCCACAAGCTGGCCGATGAAGGGGTGCAAGAGCTAATCTTGATTTCCCAAATCACCACCAACTACGGCCTAGACCGCTATGGCAAGCCCAAGCTGGCAGAGCTGTTGCGGGCCCTCGGTGAGGTGGACATTCCTTGGGTGCGAATCCACTATGCCTATCCCACGGGGCTGACAGAATCGGTGATTGCGGCCATTCGGGAAACGCCGAATATCTTGCCCTATATTGATTTGCCGCTCCAGCATTCCCACCCGGAAGTGCTGCGATCGATGAATCGCCCTTGGCAGGCCAATGTGAACGATCGGCTCTTGGCCCAAATTCGCGAGCAATCGCCCAATGCCGTCATGCGCACCACGTTCATTGTGGGCTTTCCCGGCGAAACGGAGGAGCACTTTGAGCATTTGTGCGACTTTGTGCAGCGCCACGAATTTGACCATGTGGGGGTGTTCACCTTCTCGCCCGAGGAGGGAACCGCCGCGTTTAATTTGCCCAACCAACTCCCGCAGGAAGTGATGGATGGTCGGCGCGATCGACTGATGGCCCTGCAACAGCCCATTTCCCTGAAGCGAAATCAGGCCTACGTGGGCCAAACGGTGGATGTGCTGATTGAGCAGGTGAACCCGAAAACGGGACAATTCTTGGGTCGATCGGCTCGGTATTCTCCCGATGTGGATGGTTTGGTCTATGTCACTGGGCCGGCTCGCCTGGGGGCGATCGTCCCGGTCACGATCACCGCCGCCGAACCCTACGATCTATTTGGCGAGGTTGCCGTCTCCGCCTAAAGAATTTGCCCCACCAGCTCTACTCAAATCCGAGGGCGATCGCTCAGAATTGAAAAGCGCGCGGGCTGGCTTTCCCAAGGAGCCATTTCCGAAGGGGCCAGCTCTCGCCGCTTCAGCCCATCCACCGCCGATCGGACTCCCGCCGCGACTGCCCGATCGAATCGTGGGTGGATCAACCGGGGTGTGTCCCCAAGGATGAGGAATTGTGGTTTCTTTTCTGATCGTGGCCGTCGTCATTGCCGTCGGCCTGATTCTGCTAACCTATTTGCCGTTTGGCGTGGAAGTCGATAGCCCTTGGAAGGCCTTGATCGCCGGTATTATTTTGGGCATTTTTCAGGGGTTGGCGCGGGCCGTTCCCGGCTGGCTCACCTTCTTACCCAAGTTGCTCACGCTGGGCTTGTTTTCTTTAATTGTTAGTACCTTGCTGTTTGGTTTAGCTGCTTGGTTGGTGGAAGGTTTCCGCCTCAAAAATGGCATTTGGAGTGCCTTGCTGGGGGCAGTTTTTATTAGCATTTTCCAATCGTTGGTGCTGGGAGTTCTGGGAAATTTCCTGCCCGTTCTCAACCAATAAGATAGCTAAAGCGATCGGTCAATGGCAGCAATTTCTCAAGTACTAAACTTCTGATTCTTTTGCTGCAAAGCCATGGAGGACAAGGGGCTTAAGCCCCTTGTCTGTGCTGCTTTTCTGCCGTTAATTTCTCGTTTCAATCCTGATCGGAGCTGGGATATCGATTGGGTAAGTCATCGCTAGCCAACACCCAAGTATTACGACCAAGGGACTTGGCTTGGTAAAGGGCCCGATCGGCCGCTTGCACCAAATCTTGGCAGGGGCGATCGAGCTGAGGCACTTGGCTGGCAATTCCCAAACTCACAGTTACATGATGGGTAATTCCTTGGTGTTCTGAATGGAAAATTTGCAGATTCAAAACAGTTTTGCGAATCAATTCTGCAATTTGGGTTGCACCACCAGAATCGGTGTGGGGCAACACCACCACAAATTCCTCACCGCCATACCGAGCCACCAAGTCTGTGTTGCGCTGAAGTAATCCATCAATCGATCGCGCAATGCTAATTAGGCACTGATCACCGGCTGGGTGTCCATGTAAATCGTTATATTTTTTGAAGAAATCCACATCAAATAAAATTAGTGAGAGCGGTTCTTGAATTCGCTGACACCGCTGCCATTCCTGTTGCAAAACCACATCAAAACAGCGGCGATTGGCAATTTGCGTGAGTCCATCGCGGTTACTCAAATCATTGAGCTTAATGTTAATTTCTTCCAAAAAATGGTTAGCCTGTTGGAGTTGCTCCGCTTGCGATCGAAACTGTTCCAATAGTTCAGAATGTTGAATGGCGATCGCCAACTGATCCGCCACCTGTTGCAACAATTCGGCTTCATCTCCTTGCCAAGAGCGGGCACTAGCACAGGCCTGCACAATCAAAAGTCCCCAAACATGCGATTCACCATGGGGCAAAGTGCCCACAATGGCAGCCATCACTTGAGATTGTGCTCCCGTGGCTTCCATCAACCGTGCCAAGTGTATTTGAGGGCGATCGATCGGAATTTCTTGAATAATTTGTGTCCGAGGCGCAGATTCTGCCCTAGACCGTGACCAGAGGGCGTTGGTTTTGGGCCACTGTCGATCGCGCATGGGGGGATAGTCTGTTTTCACCACCTCTTGAATAATTGATCCTGAATAATCCCCATGGAAACGCAGGATAAAGGTGCGATCGGCTTGCAGGGTTCGATGCACTTCCGTCACCGCAATATCCAAAATTTCGCTCAGATCAAGACTGCTTTGAATATGTTGGGTAATGGAACGCAAGGTTCGTTCCCGATCGGCCTGTTGGCGAAGGGCAATTTGCGCTCGCTTGAGATGGGTAATATCCCGCGCCACAACTAGCAACGATTCGATTGCCGTTGAACTAACCATCACATTCGATGACTGAGATTCCGCTGTCGCAGAATTGCCCAATGGGGCTGTGTTCAGCGCCGAACTGGCCATGAAGTTTTGCAGATGTTCCAAACTCGTCCAACGGGGTGCGGTCATCGATGCGCTGGGGTGCTCTCGATCAAAAATGGGCGTTTGCATCACCTCCGGAACCACCCAAGACTGAAAAATATGGCCACCGTCCGGCAACAGCATTTCATATTCTAAAAAAGCCTTCTGACCGGTTTCCAAAACCGTTGCCATCCCCTCATGCCACATCTGAACTAGGTCTTCTGGAAATCCTAACTCTCTGCTGGTTTTACCAATAAAATCCTGTTCAGCAATTCTGCAAAGTTGCAAAACCGTGCGGTTGACATAGAGAAAGCGCCCTTCCCGATCGCACCGCATAATGCAATCCGGTGAATTTTCTGCCAAATTGCGAAATTCCTGCTCCCGTTGATTGAGGGCCGCCTCTGCAAATTTGCGATCGCTAATATCCTCGATCGTCCCTACCATCCGGACTGGTTCCCCTTGCCCATTCCAAACCGCTTGCCCACGAATTCGCACCCAAATGTAATGACCTTGGGCATGTTGAAATCGTACTTCAATGTCATAGCGTTCATAGCTCTGAAGATGGGCTATTAAAGCTTTTTCCCACCGCTCTTGATCCTCAGGATGGATTTTTTGGGAAAAAGCAGCTTCAGCAAAGAGTTGTGGTGATTGAATTCCTCGTCGCTCTTCGCCCAATAGCTCTAAATAGCGTTCCGATACCAAAATAGAATCATCCAAAATATTCCAATCCCAAACGCCTTCACCAATACTCTGAATGGCGAGATTATATAAATCGTTAATGATTTTTAGATCATCAGCCAAGCGTTTTTGGTTGGTGATGTTGATGTGAAATTTCGTGACGCGCCAACCATTGATTTCAGAATCCCATTGCGATGTGCCGGTTACCATCGCCCAGCGCCATTCTCCACTTCGATGACGAAATCGGTAACTGAACTGAAATGTTTCTTCTGCCAAAATACTTTCAAAATTGGGCAAAACAATCTTTTGAAGATCTTCAGGATGAACAATCGATAACCACAATTGATGATTGGCTAAGAATTCAGAAGGATGATAGCCAAATAAATCTTCACATCCAGCCGAGCAGTAATCATAGCGATGGCTGTCATCGGAAAAAACATAGGCGCTCATAATGGCCGCAGCCGTGTTGCTTAAAACGGCATTGAGTTTAATTTCCGATTCACGCAGTGCTCGTTCTAAATGGACTCGTTCTGTCACGTCCCAAAAGATGCCTTGAATGCCAATAATCTGGCCGTCGCTATCACGAACAGGAGTCTTCACCACCTGCACAAGACTCAACTCAGAACCCTCTTGAGAGCCGCTCAGCGTTGGATGGGGTTCAATGACATCTAAAATATGACCAGTTTCCAAAACCCAGCGCGTTTCTTGGTTGTAGCGAGCTGCTAAATCATTGGGATAGAGGTCATAAACCGTTTTGCCAAAAATTTCTGAATCTGACAAATTCAGCAAGTTTAAAAATGCCTGATTGGCAAAGGTGCAACGCCCCTGACAGTCTTCACGAAAAAGGGATTGCGGTAATACATTGGCTAAGGATTGATAGTGGGCGTTGCTGCGGCGTAGGGCTTCTTCTGTGGCTTTGCGATCGGTGATGTCAATGTAAGCAATGGCGACACCATAGGGGTCTAATGGGATGGGGGCTGCACTGGTCATAATCCAGCGCAAAGTGCCATCGGGCCGCACAATGCCTTGCTCGATATTTTGAATCGGACAACCTTCACGTAAGGCCCGAATTGAGGGATATTCTTCGGCGGGCATGGGGCTACCGTCCGATCGCAAAATTTCCCACACTGGGGAATCGCAGGTGCGCTGAGTATGTTCTTCTTTGGAAATGCCTAAAATTCGTTTGGACTCTGGATTGGCTTCCAAAATCTGACCGCTGGCGTTGGCGATGGAAACCCCAACGGGCAAAATTTCAAAGAGCGTTCGATATTTTTGCTGACTTTCCTGGAGAGCATGTTCTAGTTGAAAGTGCTCTGTGAAGTCAACAATCATGGCGTAATAACCATGAACGCTTTGATCGATCGCTTGGTCGGGAATCAGGGTAGCTCGAATATAGCGCTGGCCTCCTTGGGCATAGGGAATAACACTTTCATAGGTCACAATTTTCCCTTTTAAGACCCGATCGATGTGGGGTTTAACTAATTGATAAGCCTGTTGACCGATTACCTCAGCGACTCGCTTTCCACAAATCTCTTGAGGACAGAGACCAAACCAATCCTCATAACTTTGGTTAACGTAGCGATAATATAAATCCCGATCGCAATAGGCAATACAAACGGGCAGGAGATCCATAATCTGCTGCCACTTCAAGGGATTATTCAAAAATATTGATGGGGATTTTGGGACTGGGCTGGGCTGACGAGGCTTGGACTCCTCCAGTTTGGCTTGCAGGGCTTTTAGCTGCGCTTGGGCTTCGGCCAAGGCAGTTTGGGATTGTGCAAGCTGTTGTCGTAGATGCTGAACTTCAAGATCAGGCTGGAGGAAGTCAGTCATAGCTAGCGGGGCAGACGTAGAAACAAGTGGTGAATCATGGTTATACCTTGCGATCGGGGCCAATTCTCTGGATTCATCTCCTTATTTATTTTTATGATTGGCCGCATTTGACTGTGTTGCTGGGATCATTAACTTGGGCAAGGATGATCGATCAGTGATGGAAAATCAATCTTGTTATGCACAAATTGTGCTCAAAACCAGTTTTAAAAATAAAGCGCTGGAGATCAGATTTTGAAAATGAAGCCTTAGCAATTAACGCTTGGGAAAGAAGCTTTGGGAATTCAGAACTGAGAAGATATCTGAGAAATAACTTGGGGTGCTGGCAAAGCGCTAGTGGTCATGGGGGCAAGGAGCTTAAGTCCCTTGTCTTCGTCGATCAATGGGGTAAGCAGAGTATCAATTTTGACTGTTTAAACATTTTCTGCGAGGGCGATCGAGTTTGGGCCGACATCGTTAATCTTTGCGGGGTTGATCACCCTTAAACCGGATGATTAGTAAGTGAGCTTGGTCACAGATTTCAAGCAATGCTACGGGTTTTCAAAAACCGGGGGATGGGTCAACAGACCGCTTTCCGAATCGGGCTTTGGGGGGATGAATTGCAAAGAGACAAAACTGTTCTTAATCGCGGTGTGATGGTCAGCGCCACTCAAAACCCGATCGGGTCGCTTGTCCGGTTTTGGGCGCGATCGAGCCGTAATGGCTGTCAGGGTTGCCCTGCCCCTGGGGCGATCCGGCGGTGACCGAGGGCGATCGATTGCCTGCCCCGATTCCCCCATGCACTGTGCTGGTTCCGCCGACTACACTGAGGACAGCCCCACCCAAGCAAGCTATGGGACTGCCATTCTAATTTCGCCCCGTTCATCCCCATGAAACGTTTGCTGCAACCTTTTCAGGCTCGTTTGTCGCGAACGGTGGCCTTGGGGGTGTTGTTTAGTATTGTGACCATTGAGGCGGTGATTCTCATTCCCTCCTATTGGCGAAGGGAACGTGAGCTAATTGACTACATGCAACGGATTTCCACCGCCAAGGTGGTGACCCTGGCGCGTTGGTCGCAGGCTGCACCGGAGTTTCAGGATCCCGTGCGGTTGGCCCAGCGGTTGGCCAATCAGACAGATGACCCGATTTCCCTGTGGAAGGGGCTGGCATTCTATGACCAATCGGGGCGTTTGGTGGCCACGGTGGGCGAAAAGCCTGAGTTGACCATCACGGCGGTGGCCGCGGGTCGCCGTGAACAACTGAGCCGCGATCAACAACGGCTCGATTTGGCTTGGCCGCCCGATGCCAGACGCAACTACACCCTGGTGGTTCGCCACGACATGAACCCGGTTTATGCGGAATTGCGGGCTTTTATTTTCCGCATTCTGGGATTGGTGGTGCTGATTTCGGTGTTTGCAACGGGGGTGACGATGGTGGTGTTGTCGCGGGTGGCGATCGTGCCGATTTTGCAAATGCGCGATGACCTGCGGCGAGCGGCGGACTTAATCAGTCGTGAGGATACCTCTGGGGAGATGTTGTATGCCTGCCAGGTCGATCGCCCCGATGAGCTGGGGGAGGTGATTACGGCCTTCCGGCATATGTATAACCGGATTCACCAGGAAATCTTGGAGCGGCGACGGGCAGAGCGGGAATCGGAAAGCTTGCTGCTGAATATTTTGCCCCCCGCGATCGCGGAACGATTGAAACGGGGCGAACACCCGATCGCAGAACGGTTTGAACAGGCAACGGTGCTGTTTGCGGATTTGGTGGATTTCACTGGACTCGCAGCCCACATCACCCCGGGCGAGTTGGTGCAACAGCTCAATCACATTTTTTCCACCTTTGACGCGCTGGCCGATACCTATGGCCTCGAAAAAATCAAGACGATCGGGGATGCCTACATGGTGGTGGGGGGTGTTCCGGATCCGCACCCGGACTGTGTGACGGCGGTGGCGGAAATGGCGCTGGCCATGCAACGGGCGATCGTGGCCTACCAGCCCGCCGCCGACTCCACCCAGCACCCCTTTTCGATCCGGATCGGGATCCATACGGGGCCGGTGGTGGGCGGTGTGATTGGCATCCGCAAGTTTATTTACGACCTGTGGGGCGACACGGTGAACACGGCCAGCCGAATGGAGTCCCATGGAATGCCGGGCCAAATCCAGGTGACCGAAGCGGTTTACCAAACCCTGCGCGATCGCTTCCAATTTGAGCGGCGGGGCGAAATTGCCATCAAGGGCAAAGGCACAATGACCACCTATTGGTTGCTCGATCGATTGGCAACCAACGGCCCCATGAATGGCGCAGCCGCGAACCCGGCGGCCCACCCCCCGATCGCCTCAGGATTGTCGGGAAATCGCCAGCCCTCCTAGGCCTTGGGTGGCGTTACGCCCATCCGAATTTCGGAGCAGAAGGAGGCAAAGGTGGGGCCGCCCGATCGGGTTGTGGTACTCGATCGAAACCGGAGATTATCGCTAGCAAACCAAATTCGCTCCTCAATCCAGCCACCCTCCACCGGCAGGGTAATCCACAGGGCCCCATCGCTGCCAAAACTGTAGCGACCGGGTTGGGGTTGGCCGTTGCTGCCCGGCGTGGCCAACAGCGGCCCCGCTCCCGACGGATCCGGAGCCAAAGCCAACAGCACCGAGGATCCCAATTCCTTATTCGGAGAAGCCGTGATCGCTTCCCAACGCATTTTCAGCCCCGCCGCGATCGCCTGCGGATCGGCCCCATATTTCTGACAAAGGGCGATCGCCTCCGGTGCGTCGGCCGTTAGGGTCTCCATCCAAAGATCCCCTTTGCCCAAAACGGATTTGCGATCGGTCAAATTGTGGCCCGTCCGTTGGGAAAACCACTTACCCACACATTTTTCTAAAAACTCAGCGATCGTGCTCATGATGAAACAAAGAATTGATGGGTAAAAAAATACTCAAAAAAGATCAGGGCTGAAATGGATTTGGCCTTGGGGAGCCGAAAATTTGTTGCGATCGCCTGGCCGGGTCACAGTCTGGATCTGAGCCAGGCCAAGCAACTCAGAATCCCATGAATCTAGTAGCATGACAGGCTTAAGGTACTGGGTCAAAGTTGCGGAGCCAGCCGTGGTAACAAGGGGCTTAAGCCCCTTGCTGCGTAACGATTAAGTGATAGTAACAGTCATGTAATTTGACCCAGCGAATTAAGGTGGCCGTGCTACTAGGTTATGAATCCAGGGGCTGATCGGCCGCAGGATTCGACGGTTGATCGAGCTGATCAAGCTGTTGCAATCCATAGTGTGCCGCCTCGGCCACCTGGGGATGGCTATCTTTGGCAAGATATTTCAGGGCTGATCGGCTCTTCTCACTGGGCAACTTACCCAGCGATTCCGCCAAGCGTTGCCGCACCAGCCAATCATCCGACTGCACAAAGGTCAACATCCGCTCAACGGCTTCCACGGCTCCCACCTCGCCCAGCGCCGCGATCGCCGCCTGCTGCACAATCACCTCCGGACTGTCCAGCGCATCAATCAGGGTTTTGCGGGCGCGTGGATCGCCCAAGTTCCCTAACGAAACGGCCGCACTGAAGCGCACCAACCAATCCGTATCCTCATAGAACAGGCGGATCAGGGGTTCAACGGCGCGGGTGTCGTGCAAATAGCCCAACGCTCCGGCTGCATTGGCGCGGATGCTGTAGTCTTTGTCCGCCAACAGGCCCATCAGCAGGTCAAAACATTCTTCTGTGGGCTTCAGTCCTAGGGCAAAAACGGCCATGGTGCGCACTTGCAAATGGTCGTCGTTGAGAACTTTTTTAATCAGCGGTACGGCATCAACCGGCGACACATCCCGCAGAGCCGTGAGGCCCAGGAGCCGATCGCGCGAATTGGGGCTTTCGAGTTGGTCGGCAATGCGATCAAGATTGGGGTCGGACATGGGGTGAGGCTACCAAAACGGATCGACGAATTGGCCGAGCATTTCACCATCATACCAAGGGCCAACTCTCCCCAGACATGACCGGGGATCACGGGGCCAGCCGCGGCCGCAACCAACCCAAATATTCCTCATTGCGTCGTCGATCGATGGAGTGAGCCGATTGTTGCAGTTCTTGGATCACGAACTGTGGCTCAAAGAGTTGCTGAATTTCGGCAATGCTGGTGCCAAAGGGTGGGCCACCGGGGCGATCGTGGGTGAAAAACACCGCCACCAAGGAGCCTTGATCCTTCAGGAGCGATCGCATGGCCTGCACATAGGCCGGCCGCAGACTGGGATCGATCGCACAAAAGCAGGTGTGCTCAATTACCCAATCAAATTGCCCAGCCCAATTGGCCGCCAAGTTTAAAATATCCGCCTGCACAAATTCCGCCGCCACACCCCGATCGCGGGCTGCCCGGTCAGCTTCGGCAATGGCAGAAGGGGCCAAATCAAACCCCACGACCTGAAAGCCCCGATCAGCCAAAAACACCGCGTCGTGGCCCCGGCCGCAGCCCACCACGGCCATGCGTCCTCCCGGTGTCACATCGGGGCGATCGGCCCAGGCCACCAAAACAGGTGATGGCTGTCCCAAGTCCCAACCGGTTTTGCCCGTTTGGTAGGCCGTTTCCCAAAAATCAATCGTTGGTTGTTCCTCGTTCAGAACCATGTTGAGGTGTTTGCCGTTAGTTGATGAATTGGTGAATCAGTTCTTTGACCATTATTCTTTGGTCATTATTTAGGTACGGTCTGACGGTGCTTTTTCCTGCCCAAGATTTCCATCTCGCCCCATTTCACACCCCCATTTCACGACCTCTGAATTATGCAATCGATCGCCCTTCCTCAGGATTCGTTCAATCAACAGTGGCTAGCGGCGATCGCCCCGGAGGATTGGGTGAATCCGCAACCAGCGGATTGCTATGACCTAGTGGTGTTGGGCGGCGGGCCGGCGGGTTTGGTGGCGGCGGCCGGCGCGGCGGGCTTGGGCTTGGGGCTAAAGGTGGCCCTCATTGAGCGCCGCTGGTTGGGTGGGGACTGCTTGAATGTGGGCTGTGTTCCTTCCAAGAGCTTGATTGCGGCGGCCAAAGCGGCCCGATCGCCCGTGGAACCGGAAACCTTTGCGGCGGCCATGGCCCAACTGCGGGCCGTGCGATCACGCTTGGCGGTGCATGACTCAGCCCAGCGGTTTCAGGGGCTGGGGGTCGATGTGTTTTTGGGCGAAGGGCGCTTTCAAGATCCTCGGACGATCGCGGTGGGTTCCCAAACGCTGCGGTTCAAAAAAGCCGTGATTGCCACCGGAACCCGCCCACACGTGCCGCCAATTCCGGGCTTGGCCGCAGCCGGCTTTGTCACCAACGAGACTCTTTTTAACTGGGTGCAGCGGCCCGATCGCCTGGCCATTTTGGGTGGCGGCCCGATCGGCTGCGAACTGGCCCAGGCCTTTGCCCGACTGGGAACCCACGTGACCCTGATTCAACGGCGATCGCGCCTGTTGCCGCGCGAAAGTGCCGCCGCCGCTGCCATTGTGCAACGGGCCCTGGAGCGGGAGGGAATCACGGTGTTGACGGGGCAAACGGTGACCCAAGTGGATCGATCGCCCTTGGGTTGTGAAATTCAGATGGCCCAACATCCTGCGATTGCTGTGGATGAAATTCTGGTGGCCACCGGTCGATCGCCCAATGTTGAAACCCTGAACCTGGAAGCGGCCCAAGTGGCCCTTGGCCCCCAAGGAATTGCCGTCAATGATTTTCTGCAAACCAGCAATCCTCGCATCTTTGCGGCGGGCGACGTGTGCCAGGGCGATCGATTCACCCACGCGGCCGATGCGGCGGCCCGTCTTGTTTTGCAAAATGCGCTATTCACGCCCTTTGGCCTGGGTAAGGGCCGCTGGAGCAAGGTCACCATGCCCCGGGTCACCTACACCGATCCGGAAGTGGCCAGCGTGGGCTGGATTGATCCCGGAGAGGGAATTAGCCCAATTGTCCCGGGGCCGGCCCCTCGGTTGATTGAAGTACCCTTAAGCCAAGTCGATCGGGCCCAGACCGATCGGGTTGCCGAAGGGTGCTTGCAAGTGTGGCTAGCCCCCGATCAAGACCAAATTTTGGGGGCCACGCTCATTGCTCCCCACGCGGGCGAAACCATTGGCGAAATTACCTTGGCCATGGCCGCCGGTTGGGGGCTGGGCCGGCTCGCCAAAGTGGTGCATCCCTACCCCACCCAGGCTGAATGCATCAAAAAAGCGGCGGATGCCTATCGCAAAACCCAACTGTCCGATCGCACCCGCCAGTTACTGGCCTGGTTGCATCGTTGGAGCTAGGCCGCCTCTCGATCGCAGACGGCGGGCCCCAAGCAAGCCGCCTGGTTTGGTTGGCTTAGCCACCTGCCCACCCCAAACACCGCTTCTGACCCTTCCCTCTTCTTCCCTCTCCACTGAACGACTGCTATGAAACGACGGGATTTGCTGTATGGCCTAGGCGCTGCCGGTAGCGCGATCGTCCTCAACAATTGCACCTTC
This sequence comes from Limnothrix sp. PR1529, assembly GCF_002742025.1. NCBI lineage: Bacteria > Bacillati > Cyanobacteriota > Cyanophyceae > Pseudanabaenales > Pseudanabaenaceae > Limnothrix > Limnothrix sp. PR1529. The sequence continues at coordinate 78,546 of NZ_LIRO01000062.1, read as the reverse complement.
GCACCCAGTACGCCCCAGCGCAGCCGCCGAGCTGCGTTGTTCAAGGTGGCGATGCTGTTGCCTCGGGGCGCAGACAGTGACGATTGGTGCCGAGAAGGGATGACCGGCCTCGGGCGCATTGAGCGGGAATTAAACGCAGAAATTGCCTACACCGATGACATCAATAAGGGGTTGCCTGCCAGCTTGCCGCAAGCGCTCGATCGCTACGCCAAAGAAGGTTTCGGCTTCATCATTGGCCACAGCGGAACCTTCCGCGACGATATGGTCAAGGCGGCGGTGCGCTACCCCCGTACCCGTTTTGCCATAGTGGCTAGCGACAGTGGCAACAACCGGAATTTCGGAGCCTTGGGCTATCGCAATGCTGAATTGGGCTATCTATTGGGGGCAACCCTGGCGTTGCAGCCCAAATTGCAACACATTGGCCTCGTCACCAGCCTGCCCACCCCGCCCATTAAACAATTCAACTTAGCCTTTCAAAATGCCCTGCGCCGCTTTGCCCCCGATCGCAGGCTTTCGATCGAATGGGTGGGGAGTTTTGATGATGAACCCAAGGCGATCGCCCTCACTCAAAAGCTGATCGGCGCGGGAATTGATGGGTTGGCCATGAACTGTTGGACGAATAATCCTGCCATTGTTAACGTAGCGGTCGATCGCCAATTGCCCATGGTGGTGTTGGGCCCCGATTCTCGCAAATTGGCCCCCAACTTAATTTTGGCCAGTGGCCTCATCCACGTGCCAGAGCTAATTTTGCATGGGGCCAGACTGGCCCAACGGGGACGTTGGGAAGGTCGCCAATACCTTTTTGGGCTATCAGAACGGGTGCTGGAATTTATTCCCACCACTGGTAACCTGAACCCTGAGAGTCAAAAGGAAATTGCGGATCTCCATGACCAAATTCGTAGCGGCCGCTTGGAGGTTTTAGAGGAGCGTTAAGCCATTAGGGTTTTGGGATTGGATCAAGTACTCTCAATCTCTCGTGGCAATTACCAGCGCACTTAAAACAGGTATTGATTTAGGTATTGGCTTTGGTATTGGCTGTGATTGAATTTAGGGTTTTGGTTGAATTTAGTTCAGTGGGGATCAATCCACTCGGCAAATTCCTCTTAGACTGCAAGCTGAACAGCCAGGGAGTTGAGGTATCGCAAGAAACAAGCTGAACAGTAAGAAAATAGATGTACAGCTTGATAGACCGAATCAACCGACCAATGGACGGGTTCATCGATCAACCTATCGATCAACTTATTGATCTCTTGGTTGATCCCTTGATTGAGGTGCAAGCTGATCAGCTAATGGACAAGCTGATGCGTTGGCTGATGTAAGGGTGAATTCATCAATTGGGCTGTGAGTCAATTGGCCAGTTGATTGATGGGTCGATTGACCGATTAATCCATGTGCCGGCTGATGTGCTGGCTGATGTATGGTTGGGCTATGGGTTTAACAGCAACAGTTGCTCGCCAAATGATGCCGACGGTTAAGGTGCAGGGGAAAGTGCTGAACAATCGTCAACCCTCTGCGGCCAGCGAGGCGTTATGGATTAGCCACGAATGAGGCTCAAACAACGGTTTCAGCAATTGGTGAACTATCGCCGCTGGTGGCCCATGTCCCTGGCGCTGCAAATCCGTTTGGGGCTGACGCTGATGGTCTCCCTGGGAACGCTGGCCACTGGGGCCCTGTTGGCCTACAACAGCACTCAGGTGCAACTGAAAACGCTGCATCAGTTGCAGGCGGCCCAATCGCGGGCGGTGGCTGAGCGCATTAGCACCTATCTCGAGGATTTCCAGCGCAAATTGGGCTATTTGTCGCGGGTGACGGGGTTGTCGGAGTTGCCCGTGCCGGTGCAGCGATCGCTCCTGGAGGCTTTAATTCGCCACGATTCGGCCTATGAAATGGTGGCGATTTTGGATCGATCGGGACAGCCCGTCACCTTTGTGGCCACAGATCCCCTCTTTCGTCCCCAAAACCAAAACCACACTGTAGCCTTCTCGCGGGCCTACCGCTGGGCCGAAGACTATGTGGGTTGGGTGGAGTCAGAGCAGCTCCACGATCGGCGGGTGCGCTGGATCATGATGAGCGTGCCCATTCGCGATCGCTCGGAGCAAATTTCGGGGGTACTGCTGGCCCGGGTGAATTTAGATTTCCTGGATTCTGTGCTCAGCGAGGCCTGGAGTGAGGAGGCGGGCTATACCTATTTGCTTGATCGGCGCAATGTGGTGCTAACGGTCAGCGATGCCGACCCCACCACCTTCGCTCCCATTAATTTAGAGCTAGAGGGGCAACACCTAGCGGAACATTTGGATCAGGCGATCGCGGGGGAGGTGACCCAATATCAAGGCTTAAAACAGGCGCAGGTGATTGGAACCGTTGCGCCCATCCCCTCCAGCAACTCCAGCGGCTGGCGGGTGGTGACGGAGTTGCCCTTGGCCGATGCCTATGCGCCGCTGCGTGACCTAATTTTACAGATGACCCTTGGGGCGATCGCGGCGGGAGCGGCGGCCGGCTGGCTCAGTTGGCGCTTGGCCCACCGGGCGATCCATCCCTTGCAATTGCTGACCCATGAGGTGATTAAGCTCGATCGGGCTTCCTTTCTGCAACTCCATCAACACAGCCACATTGACCAGCTCGCGGCCACCCACGATCGCCATGAGCTAGGTATTTTGGCGCGGGCTTTCAAGGACATGGCCCACCGGCTGGGGGAATCTTTTGTGGCCTTGGGCAAGGCCAATGAAGAATTGGAACAGCGAGTTTTGGAACGGACGATCGAACTGCAACGGGCCTTGGATGATCTGCGCCATACCCAATTGCAACTGATCAAAACCGAAAAAATGTCCAGTGTGGGTCAATTGGTGGCCGGATTAGCCCACGAAATTAATAATCCCGTCAGCTTTATTTTTGGCAACCTTGCCCATGCTCGTTCCTATTTTGAAGATATTGTTGAACTACACCAAATGTGTATTCAAGAATTGGGCTATCAGTCCGATGAACCCATGGAACAAGCCCTGGCCAATTTGCCGGAGCGAGTACGCGAGAAATGGGAAGAAATCGAATATGATTTTATTCTCCAAGACTATCCAAAATTGCTGCAATCCATGGAATATGGAGCAGTTCGCATTCGGGATCTGATTCGCAACTTGCGAGAATTTGCGCGCCTGGATGAGGCAGAAGTCAAAATTGTTGACCTCAATGCCAGTCTTGAAAGTACCCTGACGATCTTGCAAAATCGACTGGGGCCCATGCCAACTCGCTCTTGCATTACCTTGCATCGATCGCTTGGAGAATTGCCCGCCGTCACTTGCTATGCGGGCCAGCTCAATCAGGTGTTTCTGCAAATTTTGAGCAATGCGATCGACGCGATGGATTTGTTGCCCAATGATGAACAGCCGCAATTGTGGATCACAACCGGTTGCCTCGATGAAGCGATTGTGATTTCGATTCGAGACAATGGCCCCGGTTTGGATGAATCCGCCGCCAACAAAATTTTTGATCCCTTTTTCACCACCAAGCCCGTGGGTCAAGGCACAGGATTGGGCCTATCGATTAGCTACCAAATTGTTGTGGAAACCCATGGCGGTTCCTTGGAAGCCAAGAACCATCACCAAGGGGGGGCGGAATTTACCATTACGTTACCGCTCGATCGGCTGACACAGTTGGCACGCCGCACCGTTCCCCATGAGGCGGATGCTGATCATGATCTGGCCATTGATCCCAGGGAAGGAATTGCCCAAGCTTCTGCGAATCGGGTCAATAGCAATAGCAATACGATCACCACCAGTCCGGCGGCGACGGTGGGCATTCCGCTAATTTAGCGCCAATGTTTGCCAGTCCCTCCAGTTAACTGCCCAAAGGTTGGTAGTGTCGTAATTCACGAATGATGAGCCGATGAAAGTCTTGCGACGTAAGCGATCGGTTACCGAAAAACGAAATGGGGGCAATTTCCCAAGTCAGAATGGGTTAGTCAACCGTTTAAGCACCCCTTAAACACCCCAAATTTGCAGAGACACGGAGCGCGATCGGGGGCCGTCTAACTCAAACAGCAGCACCGATTGCCATTGCCCCAAACCCAATCCCCCATTCACCAGAGGAATCACCTGCGAGTTACTCAGGGCGATCGCCATCAGATGGGAATGGGCATTGATCGGCTCATCTTCCGGCACATCTCGCAAATGCAGATCGTTGTGGCGATAGGAACCCATGGGTGGAGCCAAAGTTTTTAGCCAAACTTTTAGATCCTGCAACAAGCGCACTTCATATTCATTCACCGCCAAGGCCGTGGTGGTGTGCAAAGAAGAGACCAAAATTTGACCGTTTTGAGCACCGGTTTGGTGACAAAATTCGGCAACTTTCTCGCGAATTTCGGGGGTTAAATCATAGATTTCAATCCCTGAATCGGTGTTTCGTTTCAGGGTGTGGTGAACAATTTGCATGGAGCTAAGGGAACGATGGGCAGAGAATGAAAAAACAAATCATCAGGAGCCAATAGGATCGAGCAGGATCGAATAGGGCTGAAGTGATTTGAATTGGCTTGATTTGAATTGGCTTGATTTGAACTAACTTGAATTAATTTGGATGGCTAACTGGGCGGTAGTTCCAGGGGCAAATTACCCAACGCGCCCTTCCGAAAGTCTTGCAACAGGGTACGGGCGGCTCGTTCCCGATCGCCCTGATAACGAAATTCCGCCAACGCGGGCACATAGTCCTCGCCGTTCAGGAGTCCCGGAGCCAAGCCATAGCGTTTTTCCAGTGCCCGATCGCCCGTCGATCGGGCCGTTGCCGTTGGAGGTGCTGTGGAGGTTTCTGTTAGGGATTCTGGCAAAGTTTCTAGTGAAGTTTCTGGCGAAGTTTTTGGCGAAGTTTTTGGTGAAATATCCGCCGGGGTTTCGAGCGTCGGTTGCGGATCCAAATTCAACCCGCACAGCAAATCCACCAAAGCCGCTGCTACCTTTTGGTTGTCGTAGGCCGCTTGGCCAATGTCGTCACAAATGGCTAACTTCACGGCCGCCGACTGATCCACCAAATTGGCGGGCAAAATGCCCGGCGCATCCAGTAATTCCAATTCTGAAGAAATTCGCACCCACCGCAATTGGCGCGTTACCCCCGGTTTGGCCGCACTTTCGACCACGCGCCGCTTCACCAACCGATTAATCAGCGCCGACTTGCCCACATTCGGAAACCCAATCACCGCAGCCCGCACCGGCCGCGGCCGCATTCCCCGTTGCAACCGTCGCTCATTCACCCAAGCCGCCACATCCTGGGCCGCATGGGCGATCGACTTGACCCCCTGACCCTGGCGCGCATCGGTGAAATAGGGTGTTTCCCCTTGCGATCGCATCCACTGTTCCCAATTTTGGCGAACGGGCCCCGGAATGGAGTCCACCCGATTCAGCACCAACACGCGGCCGGTTTTGGTACCGGGGCGCTCCAGCCAACTTTGCAACTTTGGGTGATGGGTGGCCAGGGGAATCCGCGCATCCCGCACCTCAAAAACCACATCCACCAATTTGAGTTGCTCCAAAAGGGCTTTTTCGGCTTTGGCAATGTGACCGGGATACCACTGAATGGTTGGGGTAATCATGGGCGGGCAAGGGTGGAGAAGAACTGGAAACGGGCTACTCGTTCATGTCTTTGTAAGTGGCAACGGCGGAAGGTGAAATGCGATTGAGATATCGGAAAATCCAATACTTAATCACGGCATCCAAAATCACCGGAAAGGTCGCAATAAACAAAAACATGAAGTCTTTATTTTCCGGTAGCCCCAGGTGTCGAGAAATGCCGCTGACCACCACTTCCCAGCCGTGGGCCGAGTGATATCCCACAAAGATATCGGTTGAAAGAATGATCACGAAGGCCTTAGCGCTGTCGCTCAGACCATACATAATCTCATCAATGAAGGACTTGAGGACGGCAATTTCTTCGCGACTATAGGCAATGACTAGCCCAAACCCGGCCAGGGACAGGAAATCGGAAAAGACATTTTTGAGGGCATCGGCGCTGCGAACCCAGGATTCATTGGCAATTTCTTCAGCTTTTTCTTGAACTTTTTCCTCAATTTCTTCGGGGGTGAGTTTGGGCGTTTTGCCCAAGAGGGACTGGAAGTGCAGGAAATTTTCATAGCGCTCTAGCTCAACCATGGCTTCTTCTTGCATGTCCATGTTGAGGAAGACGTTGTTGATGCTGGGGTGATAGATCCGATCGACGATCGGCCCCACCAGGAAGTTTTTGGACATCTGCTGCACCAACAGGGGCACCAAAATCAGCAGCAAGATGAATTTGAGCGAAACAATCGTCCGAACTTTGGAGGTGCGATAGTTTTGCAGCACTTCTTCTTCGGAACGATCGTCCAGGTCGCGCCGCACGCGATCGAAGGTGGTGAGGAGCGATCGGGGAATGAGGCCGGTGCTGCCGGTGGCGGAGGGTTTGCGCATTCCGCCGGAGATATTGCGCGTGGCCACGTTCAGGGCCCCGGTTCGCCAACTGGAGGGCCGCTTGGGGCGAATTTTGGCGGCGTTGGCGGCGGCCTGCCATGATCGGGACTGGTCTAGGGCGGCGGTGGTGGTGGCGGTGACGGGCGGCGATTCCTCCGGGGTGGCGGGCAGGTTGTCGCTGTTGAGTTCCAGCCGATCGACCGATCGACCGTGGACATAGCGATCCAAGGTATTGTCAATTAGCTCCAGTTTTTTGAGCACGATGAAGGAGCGATCGCCCGGCTCCGAAAATCGCCGGCCGCTTGCGTCGGTGCTGGTGGCAATCGGGGCGTTGGGATTGCTCAGGCCCGCTTCGGTTTTGCGGCCGGGAATCCCGATCATTTTGGTGCCAAAATCCAAAAAAGCGTTGCTGCTGTTGAATTCCCACAACCGCACATCAATCATTTTCAGTTGTTTTTGCAGCTCGGTGCGAAAGTAATCGCAGGTGCTGTCACCGTAGCGGGTGCTGTCGAGGTCGATTGGATTGCCCTCGAAGTAGCGATCTTCCAGGGCCCGAATGGCGAGGGCCGCTTCATAGGCCTGGTTGAGCGCCCGTTCTGGGGTGGACTCATACCAACTCCCCGCATTCGCCCAGAGCGATCGCAAACCCGGAAGCCACCGATTCTTCATATTGTTCAAAGGCGGTTGAAATGCTGTGGCCAGCGATCGGGCTGACAGGTTGACATTTTTCCCTGAGGAAAATTCAGGGAATTCCGAGCCGTGATTTAACCCCACAACCGCAGTTGCCCAACGAGATCCAAAGGGCAACCCTGGGGCGGGACTTGAGGCTTGGGTATTGGGGTGATCGTTTGGAATCACTGGGCGATCGGTATCATAGCAAAACCATCATTTTTCCGTGCTTGTGGCTAACCATTTCCCGGCTTCCGCCACGTTTGCGCCCGATCGCCCGGCTGCGATCGCCCGATCAATTTGGATTACAGGCGGGGCCCTCAGCGGCAAAACCCAAACCCTGGTGGATTGGTTCCAGGGATTGCGAGATCAGTTGCCCCCGGGAAGTCGGGTGTTGGCCCTGGCGGCCAGCAGCGAAACCCGTTGGGCCCTGATGGAGCGATTGGCGGCGGTGGGTTGGCCAGCCATCGACTGCACCACCCCCCTGGGCTTTTTTGAGCAGGAGGTGATGCTGTTCTATCCGTTGCTGGCGGAGCGGGCGGGGTTTGTGCCGCAATTTCCGCTGCTGTTGCGCCCGGAAAATGAACAGGAACTGGCGGGGCAGTTGTGGGGCCCGGCGCTGGCTGAAAACCCTGATGCACCGATCGCCCAACCATTGCGAGAGCGGGCCGTGCGGCGGCTGTTGGATCTGTTGCAGTTAGCAGCCAACAGCGGCACGGATTTGGCGGAAATTCCCGATCGGCTGGTGCAAGGGCTGGGGCCAGCGGCGGCGGTGGAACTGCCGGGAAATTGGGTCGATCGGGCGGGCGCTCTGATTGTGGAGTGGCGAGACTGGTGCTTGCGGCGCGGTCTGCTCACCTACGGACTGGTGAGTTGGCTCTATGGCAACTTTTTGCTGTCGGATCCGCGCTATCTCGATCGACTGCAACGACGCTATCAAGTGGTTTTGGCCGATGACACCGATGATTTTCCGGCCCTGGCAGGGCGGCTGCTGACCCTGTTGCAAGAAGGCGGGGCCTGGGCTGGCTACACCCACAATCGGGATGGGGCCAGCCGCTTGGGGTTGGGTGCGGATCCTGTGGCCTTGCAGCCCTTAGCCGATCGCTGCACCGATCATTTGGATTTGGGACGCGCGAATCACGACTTGGTGCAACGGGTGGCTCCGTTACTAACCACGGTGGCGCGGGAACCCTTTGCGATCGCCCCCTGGGCCGAGGCCTGGCCCCCCACGGTGCAAGTGCTGACCACCATTGCTCGGGCCCAACTGCTGCGGGAAACGGCCGAAACCATTGTGCAGGCCGTCCAAACGGAAGCCCTCCAACCCCAGGACATTGCGGTGATTAGTCCCGGTTTGGACTCGATCGCGGGCTACACCCTGGCCTCCATCCTGCGCGATCGGGGGTTACCCGTGACCCTGTTGGGCAACCAGCGCCCTTTGATTAGTTCGCCCACGGTGCGATCGCTCCTGACCCTGTGGACGTTGGTTTATTCGGGTTTGGGCGACTGGCTAAATCGGGAAGATGTGGCGGAAATGTTGGTGGGGCTGAGCACGGAACCGGATCCTTGGTTGGCCACCCCGGAACCGGCGGCCACCGGGGCCGGGTCGATCGGGACAGAAGCGGAGTTAGATTTGGCGCTGCCGGATTTGGCGGAAACCAGCCCCACGGGCCTACGCCGGGCGATCGATCCCGTGCGCGCTGGCCTGATTGCCGATCACTGCTTCCGTCCCGATCGACAGCGGCCGGAACTGTTGCCCGTGGAAGTCTTTGCCCGTTGGGATCGGTTGGGCTACCGAGCCACCATGGCCTATCAAAAGCTGCGATCGTGGATTAGCGAGCAACAGCAACAACTCCGCCAACGCCTGGTTCGCAGCCCCCTGATTGTGCTCGATCGCGCCGTTCAGCAGTTTTTGTGGCATGGGGGACGCTTGGATCCCGCCGAATTGGCCGCCCTGCGCGAACTCCTAGAAGCCGCCCATCGCTATTGGGACATCAGCCACCGCATTGATCCCCAAGCACCGGAAACGGAAACCATCCACAAATTCATTGCGCTGTTACGACGCGGCACGATCGCCGCCAACCCCTTCCCCAGCCAAGTGCTGAACCCGGCCCCCAGCGGCATCACCCTCGCCAATATTTTCCAGTACCGCACCGCTCGCCTTTCCCACCGCTGGCACTTTTGGCTAGATGCCTCCTCGCCCCTTTGGCCCCGGGGGGGCGCAGCGGTGTTGTTCGGCTCACCCCTGTTTCTGCAAGATTGGAACGGTCGCCGCCGCACCCCAGACGACGAGGAACAAGCAGACCTCGATCGGTTCGATCGGGTGGTGCATGACCTGTTGGGGCGTTGCCGCGATCGACTTTATCTGTGCCACAGCGATCTATCGGTCACCGGCCAAGACCAGTTGGGGCCCATGCGCCCGGTGATCGATGCCAGCGAGCTTGGGGTTGACAATTAGGAAATCGAGGCTTTCCCGTTCGTCTGCAACCCGGATTCCACCGTGGCGAGATCGTAGGGGGCAAGACGACAGGCCCTAGGCCCAAGCCAGGTAAGGCAAACGGCCAGCAGTGGCCTGCACGGCCTCTCCTTGACTGACCAACTGACCGCAGCTATCCCACATGCCGCTGAGGAAGGCCTGGCGCGGCCCTTCCTTCATGGTGACGGTGATGGTTAAGTCCCCGATCGCAGCGGTCAGATTCACCAAATCCAAAGACACCGAGGCGCTGGGGTTGGCTTCAATGGCCCCTTGCAGCGCCAACACATCCTCATGGCTGGCCGTGACGCAGGGAATCCCGATCGCCACGCAATTGCTAAAGAAGATTTCCGCAAAACTTTCGCCCACAATCGCCCCAATGCCCCAACGGGCGATCGCCTGGGGCGCATGTTCACGGCTGGAACCACAACCAAAGTTACGATTCACCACCAACAGCTTGGCCCCTTGGTATTGAGCCTGATCAAACGGATGTTCGCCGTTCAGTTGGGTGCGATCGTCCGCAAAGGCATGTTCACCCAACCCATCAAAGGTGACACAGCGCAGAAAGCGAGCCGGAATGATGCGATCGGTGTCAATGTCATCACCGCGTAACGGCAAACCAGTACCCGAAACCCGCTGAACTTGACTGTTGATTTCGCTCATAGGACTGCTAAAAGGCTGCTGATGGTCATAAAACAGAGTGGAATTATCCTACCGCAATCGGAAATACTCTTAACTGAATGCCCTTAACTCGCCGTTGGTGGAGCCGGAGGTTGAGCCGCCAAATTAATTCGATCGCTCAGTTGGCGCAAATTTTGGGCAAACTCCGGATCCGCATCCTTTAATTGCGCCACTTTGTCGCAGCTATACATCACCGTGGTGTGATCTTTGCCGCCAAATTCTTCCCCAATTCGGGGCAAACTCAAATCCGTATGTTGCCGCATCAAATACATCCCAATTTGACGGGCTTGGCTAATTTCTCGGCGGCGAGAATTGCCCTTCAAATCCTCGATCAAGATATTGAACGCATCCGCCACAATTTGAATCACTGACTCGGGCGAAGCTTCCACCGTTTCCACGGGCGGGTTCAAAACCGGCGCAATGTTCTGCACCGTCATCGGCAATCCCGAGATCGAAATATAGGCCACCGCGCGAATGAGGGCCCCTTCCAATTCCCGAATATTGGAAGTATAGCTAGCGGCAATATATTCAATAACATCGCGGGTCATTCGAATATTTTCATACTCGGCTTTTTTCTGCAAAATGGCCATCCGGGTTTCAAAGTCCGGCGGTTGAATATCGGCAATTAAGCCCATGGAAAATCGGGACGACAGCCGCTCTTGCAACCGAGGAATTTGACTGGGCGGGCGATCGCTCGCCAACACCACTTGCTTACCCGCTTCATGCAACGTATTGAAGGTATAGAAAAACTCTTCTTGGGTATATTCTTTACCTTCAATAAATTGAATGTCATCCACAATGAGCACATCAACGGCGCGGTAAAACTCCCGAAACCGCTGCATTCCGTCCTTGCGAATGGCGGCGATCAAATCATTGGTGAATTGCTCGGTGGAAACGTAATAAATTCTGGCATTCGGATCCGTTTCCAGGCGGTAATGACCGATCGCCTGCATCAAATGGGTTTTGCCCAGTCCCACTCCCCCACACAAAAACAGGGGGTTAAATTCCCGACCCGGCGACTCGGCCACCGCCAGGGAAGCCGCGTGGGCCATGCGGTTGTTAGCCCCCACCACAAAGCGCGAAAAGGTATATTTCGGGTTCAGTTCCGTGGCGGTGCGGCCCCGATCGCTGGGGGCAGGGCTGGCGATCGGTGGGGCGCTGGGGGGATCGGCGATCGGCTCCGGTGGCGGCAAGAAGGCTTCCGGGTCGATCGCCCCGCCAACGCTTTCATCACCCCGGGCCGCCACGATCTGAATTTCCACCTCATGGCCCAGCACTTCGCGGGCCGCCTGGGAAATAGCTTTTAGGTAATACTTTTGCAGCCAATTACGAGCAAAGGGCGTGGGAGTCCGCACCACCAAAGCCTGATCGTCTAAGCGCTCTGCGATGGCCGTTTTGATCCAAGTTTCAAACGTTGGCCGACTCAGTTGGTTTTGGAGCTGATCCAAAACCTGACCCCAGAACGCATCGAGCGATTTTTCCACGGTGGACATCCTCTGGACGAATCTCGATCGAACCCCCATCGCAGGTCACCGGTAGCGATTCCACCTGTGCCCAACACCCCCAACGGTGTATTGCCCCGCGACTTCAGTTCGATGGCAACCATTCGATTGCACTGGTTGACTGCATAGGTTGACTGCATAGCATTGACTGCTGGGGCAGCGATCGCCACAACCGGCAACCAGTGCAGCGAAGTTATTCTAGCCGTCTTTGTTCGATTGAACGGATCGAACCCGACCCAGCGCACAAAAACCCGGTCAAAATCAACGCAACAGCCCCGAAACCCAGGGCAGCGATCGGGCAGTTGGGTCACCCTCACGCCATTGCGTTGGCCCCGTCAGTAGGTTGGACTGGGCCGATCGGCCCGTCATCAGATTCCTCAAGACCCTGATTCCATGCTGGTCTGGTCGATCGCGCTCCAATCATCAACACAACTCCAGCAGCGAAATGCAGCATGAAGGGTCTGCTCGCTGACATCTAGTGTCCAGCAAAGAGCCATAAACCTATCATGAATCGGGCCAAGGGGCGATCGGCCGGAATTTCTTAAACAATTCATGCGCCTTCCGTGCGCCTTCCATCCGTCTTCCATCCGCCTCCCTTGCGGCTCAATCTGCCATTCGGACTTGGCATGGTTAATGACTTGGGTGTAACTGAACGCAACGAATGGGAAGAATTTACGGATAATCTAATGCGGGCTATCTGCCCCTAATTCCTGTTGTTAAACCGATCTGAACCTATGAAGTCCTACCTGGCGGCGGCAGTCCAAATGAACAGCCAGCCCGATCTGGCCCACAACCTGGCTCAAGCCGAAGACTTAATTGATCTGGCCGTGAACCGGGGGGCAGAACTGATTGGCCTGCCGGAAAACTTCTCCTTTTTGGGCGAAGAAAACGCAAAACTCGCCCAGGCCAGCGAGATCGCCGCCGCCAGCGAAAAATTCCTGAAAACCATGGCCCAGAAATATCAGGTCACCATTTTGGGGGGTGGATTTCCCGTGCCAGTGCCGGACAACCAGGTGGCCAACACGGCGCTGCTGGTGGATCCCGATGGCTCCGTGGTGCGATACGAAAAGGTGCACTTGTTCGATGTGGATTTGCCCGATGGCAACACCTACCGCGAATCGCAAACGGTGTTGGCCGGTTCCCACTTGCCGCCCCTCTATCGATCGGACAATTTGGGCAATTTGGGTCTCTCGGTCTGTTATGACGTGCGGTTTCCGGAGCTATATCGCCATCTGTCCAAACAGGGCGCAGATGTGTTGTTTGTGCCCGCAGCGTTCACGGCCTACACGGGCAAGGATCATTGGCAAGTGTTGCTGCAAGCCCGGGCGATCGAGAACACCTGTTACGCGATCGCCCCGGCCCAAACGGGCCTCCACTACGGCCGCCGCCAGTCCCATGGCCACGCGGTGATTATTGATCCTTGGGGCACAATCTTGGCCGACGCGGGGGATCCGGTGGGCCTCGCGATCGCGGAAATCAACCCCGATCGACTGGCCCAAGTCCGTCGCCAAATGCCCTGCCTGGAGCACCGCGTTTTCGGCTAAATGTCCATCTGATTAACGCCCATCCAAACAATCCATCCAAACAATCCATCCAAACAACGGGGGCACAACACCCGCCCCCAAACCTTGATTTTCTAATTATTGGCGAATTCCCTTTCCTGCGAAAACCCAGATATTATTAAACAAATCACTTTATGTAAGCTTTTGAGTTCCAAGCTGCCATGGTTCCCCGAGTTCAGCTTTCAACCCTGATGGTAACGGCATTGTTGCTTACGGTGAGCTTCGGAAAATCAGCCCAGGGCCAGGACACAGACCCCCTGTGCTACTTCACTGATGCGGCTGGCAACCGCCGGGATCTCAGTGCTTGGTGTGGTCGGCCGGGCAACAATCCAACGGCCCCAAACAGCGCTCCGGCATCTGCGCCGATGGGGCCACCTTCGGCGGCCACTAGTGCCAATGGCGGCGGCAATGTGGAGCTGTTGCAATGCCGCGTTGAAGGAGAAGGTCGTACCGAGCCGGTTGGCCCTAGTCAACGCTTAATTGTTCATCTCATGGGTTCTGTGCAAAATCAAACGGGCAGACCGGTGAGCAATGTGACGGTGCGCTATGTCGTGAAATCAGAATCCAGTATTTTGAGTCGCGATGGACGCTCATTAAATGAGTCACTGCTGGGTGTGGGAGATCGCGGGATGTTTGATCGCAAGGACAAACCGATTGCTTTAGAAGCTGTGACCAGTAGCAATAACCGTTGGCAGATTGAGATTGAGGGGATTGACTGGGTAGAAGCGGGCATGGCTCGATCGCACCAACTTTCGCCTCCAACCCGTTGTTATTAGCACCTAGTTATTAGTGCCTAGTTATTAGTGCTTATCCATGACCACTGAATGACCACTGATTGGGCTGAGTGAGCAAAGGATGATTCAGGCTCGGGGTCGCGGGGCAATTACTAGTCAGAGTCATGATTTCCAGTTGATCAAAGCCTTCTGCCAGTTCTGGGGGCGATCGATCCAATTGTTGAGCCATCCGTTCAATGACATGGGCGGGAACCTGTCGATCGCGCTGGGCATTCCAGGCCAGGCATTGCTCCAACGGGGTTTGCACCCACCAGCCGATAATCTGGCTAAACCCCAATTCCCGTGCGGTTTCTAAGATTCGCTGTCGTTGGCGCGGGTCGGCGTTGGTGGCATCGTAAACGGCATCGGCTGCATTGACGATCGCGGTTTGCAGTCGATCGCACACCACCTGCCAAATGGCTGACCAGTCGCCCTGAACAGCCGCATCACCAAAGAGTTCAGCCCGGATGGCATCGGTGGAAATCCAATGTCGATCGGGAGCGGCGGCTTGCCACTGGCGAGCCAGGGTGGACTTGCCACAGCCCGGCGGCCCAATCAGTACGATCAGGCGAGTTGTGGGCAGACCAGAGGCAGGGGGATCAGCAACGGGGCGATCGAGAGGCGGCATGGCGCTGGAATGGGCTAATCAACCGGTTAACGCCACAGGTTAACGCTGTAGGTTAACGAGATCGGCTAACGAGATCGGCTAACGAGATGATTTGAGCATGGTTGAGCCGTTGAACCGCCTAAGGATCAGGGATCACCCTCGCCTTAGCCGGCCCGGCCCGCCTAAAATTGAACCATTCTCCACCGCCCGATCGCCCCTCCCAGGCGGGAGATGTGCGGCGATCGCCGTTTGGGGATCTGGTTCATTTTGCCGTTCTATTCTTTTCCATTTTTTTGTCGCATTCTGAGGTGGCTTATCGAAACCATTCATGGAGATCTGAAAGGTCTCAAAACCAACCAACTCAAACAACTGAAGCGGCTTTATCATCAGCGCGTGCCCGGCGATCGCTTCACCACGCCGGAATTTGCCCAGCGCCTAGCCGCCATCAGCACCGAACTGGAAAAACCCCTTTGCGTTTACTTTAACCGGCGGGGCCAGGTGATTCGAGTCGGCGTGGGCACACCGCGCCAAACCCAAATCCCGCCTTTGGAATTGCCGCGTTACGGGGCCGAGCGCCTGTGCGGAATTCGTTGCATGGCCACCGCGCCCGAGTCAGAACAGCCGGGAACCGGAGCCTTGACGGCTTTGGCCCTGCAACGGTTGGATGCGTTGGTTTGGTTGCCACTCACGGGCAGTGGCTTTGCGCGGCGCGGCGGCGGTGTGGGGGGCTATGTGAAATCGGCGCGGGTGGCCCATCTGCTGCCGCCGTCCAATCTGCCGGGTTTGGTGGTGCGAGGGACGGAATCGACGGCCGAAAGCGTCACCCAAAGCACCACGGTGTTACCCCCTGTCCCGATCGAGGACTTGGCGGAACAGGACTTTCTGGACTTTGTGACGGGGCTGGAGGCCGAGTTTGCCCGGGAAGTGTCCGGCTTAGAGATTGATCAAGCGGGCGATCGGGTGTTGTTGGTGGGGGTGCAAACGAGCGATCGGGATCCCAGGGCCTTTGAAGACGGGTTGGCGGAACTCGATCGGCTGGTGGACACGGCCGGCGGTTCCGTGGTCGGTGTGGTGCGCCAAAAGCGATCGCGCCCCCATCCCCAAACCGTGGTGGGTGAAGGGAAGGTGGAAGAAATTGCCCTCCAGGCCCAGAGCTTGGGGGCCAACCTGGTGGCGTTCGATCGGGACTTGTCCCCGGCCCAAATCCGCAACTTGGAAAAATTCATCGGTACGCGCGTGGTCGATCGCACCGAGGTGATTCTCGATATCTTCGCGCAACGGGCCCGATCGGGCGCGGGCAAGCTGCAAGTGGAACTGGCCCAGTTGGAATATCTCATGCCGCGACTGACGGGCCGTGGCCAAGCCATGTCTCGGTTGGGCGGCGGCATTGGAACCCGGGGGCCCGGTGAAACCAAATTGGAAACCGAACGCCGGGTGATTCAGCGGCGCATTGCCCGCTTGCAACGGGAGGTGAACGAACTCCAGGCCCACCGCAACCGCCTGCGCCAACGTCGCCAACACCACGATGTGCCGACCGTGGCGATCGTGGGCTATACCAACGCTGGAAAATCAACCCTGTTGAACGTGCTGACCGATGCGGAAGTCTACGCGGCCGATCAACTGTTTGCCACGTTGGATCCAACCACTCGCCGCCTGACCCTGACTGCGCCCGCCCCGATCGCCCCGATCGCTGAATCGGAATTTCCAGACAGCCCCGAATTTGCGGAACCCACCGAGGGGCGATCGATCCTGCTGACGGATACGGTGGGGTTTATTCAAGAGCTGCCGCCGCCCTTGATGGATGCCTTTCGCGCCACCCTGGAGGAGGTGACGGAAGCAGAGGCCCTGTTGCACTTGGTGGATTTATCCCATCCTTCCTGGCCCCGACATATTGCGGCGGTGCATGAAATTTTGGGTGAAATGCCGATCGTTCCGGGGCCGGAGCTGCTGGTTTTCAACAAAATCGACGCGGCTAGCTCCGAGGCGATCGAGCAGGCCAAGGCGGAATGTCCCCACGGGGTGTTTATTTCCGCAGGCGATCGCTTGGGACTCGAAACCCTTCGGCAACAGTTGCTGAACCTGGTTCGCTACGCCACGGGCGAATAGGCCCCTTGCCCGATCGATCCTGCCCGATTCATCCTGATCGATCCTGCCCGATCGATCCTGATCGATTAATCCTGCCCGATCGATACCTGCCCGATCGATCAGGTGGGACACACCGCCGCAATGGGTTAATCAACAGTCAAACAGCAGCTTTCGGGCCTAGAGCCTTGCGCCCCGACCTAGACCGCAGAGCTGTAGAGAGAGCCACCTCGCAACATAATCGCCATTTCGTTCTCGCGGGGCGAATTGGCGAGAGCAATCTCCTCGTTGATGCGCCCTTCCAAATAGAGCTTGTAGAGAATTTGGTTCATCGTACACATGCCCTCGTATTCCGATCGGGGAATGATGTCCTCCACCTCGTCAATCTGACCTTTCTTGATGTAATCCCGGATGGCATCCGTGTTGATCAGCACTTCAAAGACCGGGGCCCGTTTGCCGTCGGTGGTGGGCACTAGGGCTTGGGAAATGCAAGCCACCATCGCTTCCGCAATTTGGGTTCGCACGGCTTCGCGATCTTCCGGTGAATAGAGCGCCAAAATCCGCTCGATCGTCTTGACGGCCCCGTTGGTGTGCAGCGTTCCGAATACCAAGTGACCGGTTTGGGCGGCCTTCAGGGCGGTTTCCACCGTTTCCCGATCGCGCATTTCCCCAATCAGAATCACGTCTGGATCTTCCCGCAAGGAAGCCCGCAACGCATTGTCAAACCGTAGGGAGTGAATCCCCACTTCCCGCTGATTGATCACCGACCGGCGGCTTTGGTGGACAAACTCGATCGGGTCTTCGATCGTGATGATGTGCCGGGTCATGTTGCGGTTGATGTAGTCAATCATGGCCGCCAAGGTGGTGGACTTCCCGGAGCCGGTGGGCCCCGTCACCAAAATTAATCCCTTGTGGGCATGGCAAACATTGGCAAAGGCCGCCGGTAAACAAAGCTGCTCAAAGGTCTTGATTTCCATCGGAATCAAGCGCAACACCATCGCCGGCCCATTCAGGGTTTCAAACAAATTGATCCGCACCCGCGCAAAGGGATATTGGGCCGCCCCGTCAAAGTCTAAGTTTTCTTGAAAATGCTGAATTTCCAAATCGCTCAACACCTCTTGCATCCAAGCCATGAAGGTGTTGTCGTCCGTGGTGGGGTAGGTGGTGGGCTGCATTTGCCCCCGGCTGCGGAAGCGCGGTTCTCGGCCCACGGCCAAATGCACATCGGAATAATTGTTGCGAAAGGCTTCTTCCACCAACTGCCGCAGGGTGGGCGCACCTTCCGAGGCCTTCGCCCGAGGGAGGGGACGGCGGCCGCTGACGGGGCTGGCTTCTGGGACGATCGGGCCCGGTGGGGCCGTTTCGCCATTTTCCCCAATCACCTGAAACGACCAGTCCGCCCGCCGATCGCCCAAATTCACACTCAGGTGATGGTTGCCGGGCTTGGGAAACACCAGGTCTAAGCGCCAAGTGCCGTCCTTGGCCACGATCGGCCCTGTCATCTTGAAGTCATTATTCAGACTGACGACCAACGGTTTGCCCGCATCATCGGGCGTTGCCACACCGGCCACCACAAACCGCTGGAGCGGGCGCACGGGTTGGCTGGGAGCCTGAACAATTTTCATTGAGAAACCTCCAAAATCCGTCACTACTTCACTAGCAATTGCCACCATTCGCTCACGAAGGCTGCAATCGGGAGGCTTCCTGCTTCATCACGGCGAAGTCCGCTTCATCCGCAACCCAGGCTGACAAGACCGGACTGGCCGCCATTTCGAGATGAATCGCCCCGCTTCCGCCCCGATCGACTTTCAATCCACAGTTTGGCCCATGGTCGAAAGCCCTTGCATTCAGCCTGACCCATCCATACCTGCCTGCTGCTGGAGAACTGGGAAACCGAAAAGAGGGTTCCCCTGAACTCCGTGATTTTGCGGATCAGGCTCCCTTTGTTTCTAATCCAAAACCAATGGATTTGTCAGCTTTTGGCTGCTAAGGCTGGGGAAATGGTGGGGGTGCTGATCCGAAAGAATTGCCCCAAAAGATACAGGGAACCACAGAGCACCACGGGCCGATCGCCCGCCAGGGCCACCTCCAAAGCTGGCAACAGATCCGTGAAGGGGCGACCCTCTGCCAGGGCGATCGCCTCGGGAACCAGATGCACCAATGCTTCGGGGGCGATCGACTGGGGATCTGGAACAGGCACGGTGTAGAGCCGATCGCCCGATCTCAACAGGATCCGCAACACGGCGGCCGCGTCCTTGGTGCTCAACATACCCATCACCCAGGTCACGGGCCCCAAATTTTGCTGATCCACATAGTCCCGCAGCACTTGGGCCGAGTCATGGTTGTGGGCCCCATCCACCAGCAGCGATCGCCCTTGATGGGTTGTCCACTGCAACCGACCCGGCCAGCGGGCGTTGGCCATGCCGGTTTGAATGGCTGGGTTGGAAATGGCCCAACCGGCCGCTCGCAACTGTTGCACCAGCCCGATCGCGACGGCCGCATTGGTGCGCTGGACAGTTCCGGCCAGGGGCAGCGGATAGGCTAAATTGCCCGATCGCACCCAAGGTAAGTGCGGCCAAGATTCGGCCGGCGGGGCGATCGGCTCGGCCGGCTCCACCCAATCGATCGGGCAGGCCAGTTGGGCCGCGCGATCGGCCACCACGGCCCGGGCCTCGGGCGGCAGGGGAGCCACCACCAGCGGCCGCCCTGGCTTTAGGATGCCGGCTTTTTCTCCGGCAATTTGTCCCAAGCTGTCGCCCAAAACCTGCCAATGATCCCGTCCGATCGAGGTGATGGCACAGGCGATCGGCCCGTCCACCACATTGGTCGCATCCAACCGCCCCCCTAGCCCCACTTCCATCACCGCCAAATCCACCCGCTGGCGCGCAAAATACAGCCAAGCGGCCACGGTCACCAGCTCAAATTGGGTCAGGGAAATGCCGGTTTGGGCGATCGCCCGTTCCCCCTCACGCAGCAACTCAGCCAGAACTTGCGGTTCGATCGGGACTTGATCCACCGTGATTCGCTCCGTCCAATCCACCAGGTGCGGTGAAGTGTAGCGCCCGGTGCGATAGCCCGCCGTCGTCAGAATGCTGGACAGGTAAGCACAAACGGAACCTTTGCCATTGGTTCCCGCCACATGGACGATCGGCACTTGTTGCTGAGGATTCCCCAAAGCCGCCAGCACCCCTAGCATCCGCTCTAAACCCAACTGCACGCCGAAGGGTTGAAAACTGGCTAATTGCTGGTCTAGTTGGTCTACCTGATCTACCTGATCTACCTGATTGGCCTGGTGAGCGTGATTGGCGTGATGATCCTGGGTTGCCGGGTGAGCTGCACTGACGGAATTTGCTGAATCTAGCGGCTCTGGGTTTGATGGTTCGATCGCCGAGGTCATGGTGTTGTTCCTTAGCCTATTGCGCCTTGCGAGGGGCCAAAAATGCCCAAAAACAAGTAGGAGCGCCATCAAAGCGCCCCTACTATTCTGCGATTGGGTATCGATTGTGGGCGATCGCGACAAAACCGCCAGAGTTTACTACGAACCTAGCTGTCTAGCTGACGACGCAATTGCTCGAGAGCTGCCTTACCAATGTTGAAAACAGCCCAGCCAGCAGCCAGCAGCAGCGGAGACACCACAACCAAAACGCGCCAATCCATATCTTGATCTCCCGTAACAGTTCTAAAAACAGGCGAGCCAATTTAATTAAATGCCATTGTCGGGCATTTGGGGCCTCCCGAACGCGACCAGTCGATCGGAATCCTGGGAACTGGGTCACT
This sequence comes from Limnothrix sp. PR1529, assembly GCF_002742025.1. NCBI lineage: Bacteria > Bacillati > Cyanobacteriota > Cyanophyceae > Pseudanabaenales > Pseudanabaenaceae > Limnothrix > Limnothrix sp. PR1529. The sequence goes on along the minus strand of NZ_LIRO01000062.1, from coordinate 58,004 downwards.
GGCGGGCATTGGGGTAGGCCGAGTTACCTAGTGCGCCCCGTGAAAACCCAGATCCGTGCCCTGGCCGCCATGCACCAGGGCCAACTTCACGTAGCGGGCCGCATGTTCAATTTGTTCCGCCACTTCCTGATCGCTGAGCGATCGGACGACCTTGCCCGGAATTCCGACCACAAGCGATCGGGGTGGTACCTCTTTAGTCACCACGGCCCCAGCCCCTACGATGCTACCCGCACCCACACGCACACCGTTGAGAATGATGGCTCCCATCCCGATCGTGCAGCCCCGTTCAATGTGGGCGGAGTGGATGATGGCCCGGTGGCCCACGGTCACATCGGCCTCAAGAATTGTGGGCTGGCCCGGGTCGCCATGGATCACTGCGCCATCTTGGACATTGGTGTTTTCGCCAATGTCAATTCGCTCCACATCCCCCCGCAGCACCGCGCCATACCAAATGTTGGCTCCGGCGGCCAGGGTGACCCGGCCGATAATGGTGGCGTTGGGAGCGATAAAGGCCGCAGCCGCGATGTCCGGTGTGCCCAAAATAGGATGGGCGATCGCCCCTGTTGCCTCTAGACGTGACATAAACGTGACAAATATTTCAAGAAGCGTTGGTTTTGCCCAGACCGCCAAAATGCCATCGCTATAATAGGGTAGCGAGGCGACGGCCCGCGATCGAACCCCCGCTCCCACCGCCGTCCTGCACGAGGTTTCGATCGAACCCATGCTGAATCCGACGTTGCAATATCCCATCTTTGGCCCAGAAATTTTGTGTCCCCATTGTCGGCAGCCGATCCCGGCCCTGACCCTTACGGACACGTACCTTTGCCCCCGGCATGGGGCCTTTGAAGCCGACCCCAACACCAAAGAACTGGTGCATTTGCAATCCAGTCGCCATTGGCGGCAGTGGGAAGGTGAATGGTATCGCCAGCACACGCACCCCGACGGCATTCGCTTTGAAATTCATGAAGCGCTCGATCGGCTCTATACCCAAGGCTTCCGGGCCACGAAGGTAACCGTTGCCCATCGTTACCAAACCCTCATTGCGTCCTATCTCGATCGGGCAAACCCGCGCAATCCCAGTTCCGACGGTCGGCCGCGGCTTTATGGCTTGCCGGTGGAATTCAGCGCCACGGAAGCGGCGGATCCCTGTTGGGATGTGATTAATTTTGTGTTGGACAAGGAACCGGGTGTGCCGGTGCGCTATCCCTATTTCCGGCTGTTTGAGTAGCCCAAGGGGGGTCGGTAGCGGCGCAATGCACCATGTTTCCTTAAAAACGGCGGATATTCACCGGGCGATCGCGTTTTATGAGGCGATCGGGTTTGGGATGGCCGAACGGTTCACGGCGGGCATGACTCTGGCCTGTTGGATGGAAGGTTGGGGGGGACGGATTGAGCTGCTGCAAGTGCCGGAACCCCAATCGCCGCCCGATCCCTTTGGCAATGAGCATTATGTGGGCTACTACCATTTGTCGCTAGATTTGGCCCAATCGCCCGATCGCCCAGAAACGCTGCCGGATTGGTTGCGTCTGATGGGCGATCGCTTGGCTCCGCAACCCCTGCCCCTGTTGTTGGCCCCTTGCCAGCAAATGATTGGCGATCGGGTCTATGAGGTGGCATTCATTGCAGATCCGGATGGAATGCCGATCGAACTGTTGCGCCTTCAATCTCAACTCCCGCCACCCAAGGGCGCGATCGACGCTGAACATTGAGCTACCGTTCAGCGTCGTGGCGTTCTGGTGAGGCATGATGTTCGGGAATCGCGTTGAGAGATGGCGTTGAGAAAGGGCGCTAAAACAGCCCGATCGTGCGGGCAGCCTGCACCAACCCATCCACCGCTTCCGGCGGCCATCCCCCTTCAGCGCCCCGCCCCGACAGCAACACAAACCGCACCCCAAAAGCATCTGCGTAGCCCTCGGCCCCCAGCCAGAGCCGATCGCTCTCCACCTCGCAAGCAATTTTTTCCTCGGGCATCAACTCATCGGCGATCGCCCGCACTGAATCCACCAGGCGATCGAGCAGTCGGCAAAAGTCGGTTAACTCCGGCTCCGTCAGCTCCACAGCCCAATCATCACTGCCCACCAATCCCGAAAATTTCGTGGCCGAAGGCTGCCAGCCCAATCGCCATCCTGGGCCAGACTTCAAGATTCGATCGTTAGCCATAGCGCTGTTGATTGGCCCTAAATTGCCGGATTTAGCTTATCTCCGGATTGAACTGATCCGAGCAGATGTCTGACAAGTGCCTTCATGGAGACCGTCTAATTTTTCCACTACTCCTTTTCAGTCCTAGGATTGAATCTAGGATTGAACCATTGAAGCTCCATGTCGATCGAACTCCACCATGGCTCTTAAGCTCTTCTTCTTGCGTCATGCTCAGACGGCCTACAGTGCATCCGGTGGTTATTGCGGCACGCCTGAAAATGATCCCGGCCTCACGCCCGAGGGGCATGAAATGGCTGAGAAGTTCGCGATCGCCTATGCCTCCCTTGAGTGGACAGCCATCTACACCAGTCCGCTGCGCCGCGCGATCCAGACTGCAACGCCTCTGTGCGAAATGACGGGGCTGAATATGCAGTTGCGAGATGGGCTAAGGGAAATTGCCTACGGGAAGTGGGAAGGGTTGCACCCCCGCGAGGTCGATCGAATCTATCACGATGACTATGTGCGGTGGCTGACGGATCCGGCTTGGAATGCGCCCACGGGAGGCGAGCGGGGTGTGGACATTGCCCGCCGAGCTTCATTGGTTTTGGACGAAATTGAGCGTCGTCACCCCACGGGTTCAGTGCTGTTGGTGTCCCATAAGGCAACGATTCGGATTTTGCTTTGTGTGCTGATGGGCATTGATGTGGGTCGCTATCGCGATCGCTTCTCGTTGCCAGTGGCGGGGTTGAATGTGGTGGAAATGAGCGATCGGGGGCCCCTGTTTCACAGTGTGGCCGATCGTAGTTATTTAGATGAACGGTTGCGGGCCCTTCCTTCCACTTAGGAGCATGGCCAGAAATTTGGTTAGAAATCTGGCTAGAAATCTGGCTAGAAGTCTGGACAAGATTGATCGCCATGGCTTTTCCTCCAGGGAATTAAGATGGCCGCCGCAATCAGTTCTCAGATTCCCGATCGATCTGATAAGACGGAAGGAATCCACAGGAATCAACGCCGATGGTTGATTCCTGGATAAACCTCTGGCAACCTAACGCCCCCCATAAACGGTGACTCAATCAGACGAAATGCAGGGCCTGCTCGATCGAGCAGTGAGCACCCTCAATGAAGCGCTGGACTCTCCTGAACTGTCATTGCGCGATCGAACCTTGGTGGCCCTGCGAGTTTTGGAATTGGCCCATGGAACCGACCCGATCGAAGGTCTCAACACCGATGGTTGGGAATTGCCGCAACTGACCCAACGTCTGACGAACCCGGGCCCGGAATCGCGGTCAGCATCGCCACTGGACGCAAGATTGCGATCCGCTTCCAAGGGCCAGCCCGCCATCGGCCTCGATCGACCCCATTCAGACAGTGCCGCCACCACCCAACGTCAGTCTCTGGCCTACCCCGTTGCAACTGCTCCTTCAGCGGCTCGCAATGACCAAATTTTGGAGCCAACGGTTTTAGAAATTGACAACTTTCTGAGCCATGAAGAGCATCAATTTGCCCTCAGCACGGCCTTGAATAAGGCCGATCAATTCGTTGGTTCCAAAACCACAACCAATGCCAGCGATTACCGTCGCTCCAGTATTTTGTATGCCACGCTCTATCCAGATCTCTACGAACTCTTGCGCCAACGGTTAATTGGTCTATTACCAACGGTTGTGCAGCAATTGGGAATGCCTGGCTTTGAGCCGGGACAAGTGGAGATGCAGCTAACGGCCCACAATGATGGCTGTTTTTATAAAATTCACAACGATTCAGGCAGTCCGGAAACGGCCACGCGCGTCCTGACCTATGTTTACTATTTCTATCAGGAACCGAAGCGGTTTTCGGGTGGTGAATTGCGAATGTATGAAACGGATATCAGCGGGCCCATGGTAACCGCGTCCGATCGCTTCGAGACCATTGAACCGCTGAATAATCGGATTGTCTTTTTTGATAGTCGCTGTAAACATGAAGTGCTGCCCGTTGTTTGTCCGTCGCGCCAATTTGACCATGGCCGGTTCACGCTCAATGGCTGGATTCGGCGGGCTTAGTCCTCGGCGGGGATCAGTCCGGCGGGTTTGGTTGGGTTGTCTGGGGGCGGGGTTGCTGTGGTTGGCGGCCGGGGCGGCCGGGGCGATCGAGCCATCCCAACCGGCCCGGCCGGCTCCCATTCCCTACGTGGCGTTCGATCGAACCGAGTTGCAGTTATATCCCTATCGTGGCCGCAATTTGGTGTGGCTGTTGCCGGAGGGAACTTGGGAGCCGGAACGATTGCAACCCCTGATTGAACTGGTCGATCGCGCCTATGATTTCTATGCCGAAGCCGTGGCCGGCAAACCCACCCCCTACGGCCCCACCATTCGCGATCAATTGGGAACGGTGGCCATTGTTCCTAAAACCTGTGGCGGTGGCTGTGGTTATATCTCCAGCACCGGCATTGAGGTAAAAGCTCCTTATTTCCAAGATCTTTACAGCAACTATCAGAAAACCGGTGAGTTTGAGACCCTGCCCATTTATGAATTGGGGCGTAATTTTTGGCTGAAATCCTATGCCAAAAAACTGGAATATCAGGGAGCTGATGCTAGCGTTACGGTACGCACCGGGTTTGCGGCTTTTATGCGTTTGGAAGTGTTGGACGTGCTGCAAATTGAGCCGGGATCGGTGTATGGCACGCCGTTTGAAATCTATCGTCAGGATTTGCGATCGCTCCTATGGCGCTATCAAGCCGATCGCACTTTGAATTGGCACAACACCCTGCGATCGGGTCAAGCTCCCAAAAACCCCCTCTGTTCCGAGCGGGGAATTTGCATTGGTGCGCCGGAATTGTGGGCGGCCATGCTGCTGGAAGTGCGCGATCGCTACAGTCCCAACGATCCCACCTTTGCTAAGCGGTTGTGGGCCGCCGTGCGCGATCGCCCCGATGCCACCAGCACCCAAGCAGCCGTGGACAACTGGATCATTGCCCTCAGCGAAACCACCCAGCACAATTTGGTTTGGCTCTTTGAAGATGTGTGGCGTTGGCCCGTGTCCGATCGCGCCAAGCGTGCCGTCCAACATCTGCCGCGCGGGATTTAGCCCAGAGCTTTGAGCAGGCTGAATGCACCCGGCGGAATTTCTCTGTGGAATTTTCTCTGTGAAATTTCTCTGGGAAATTCAGTTCTTGGGAGAGCTATTCGCTAAAAACCGCTCCACCAAAACGATCGCCGCAATATCATCCACCGGGCGGGGCGGCTGGCGCAGGCCCCGAGGCAGCAACTTTCGCCAACCCCGAGGCGGATAGAGTTCCCAGTAGCGATCGCGCGCGGCTAGGGTGCTGTAGCGTTCATCAACCCGTTGGATCGGGGGGGCATCGGGCCAACCCTGTTCCAGACGGCTGACCCAGGCCTTGGAAGTGGTTTGGTCACCCATAATGATGGCCGTGGCTTGGTATTGTTGCTGCCATTGGCGCAATTGCTCGATCGCCCCGTCCGATCGCACCACTTCATGGGCCAAAATCTCGCCACTCGATCGCAGCACCGCCAATCCACATTTGGCGCTGCCCGGATCAAACCCCAAATAAACCGCTCCCGATTCAACCGCCCTCAAATCAGCCGCCCTCAAATCAGCCGCCCCTAAATCAACCGCCATAGACTCTCATCGGTTGCGCAGAACCAAAACACAGCAACCCGCCTACTTAGCCGCACCGGCCGCACGCCGCGTCTTGAGGGTAACATTCATGCCCTCACCGGACTGCTCCAACACCAGCAGCGGCGTGGGTTTGGCCTTTTGATCCCAACTGATGGTGACGATGCGCCCCTGGATCGTCGGTTGCCACCGATCGTCATCATCATCCGCCAAACTGAGGTAGCGCTCCAGGCAGTTGATGATTTCCTCGATCGTCCGGGAAGTGGGCTGGGTGGGCAATTTGGTGATGCGCACCTGCACTCGAAACAACACCCGCTTCACCCGCTTCACGCCATCGGTGCAAGTTTCATACTCCACATCAAAGAGCTGATCCACTTGGCGGCCTTGGTTGGTCTGTGCGTTGTTTTGAGTGCCGGCCTGTTGTTGGGTCGGCCGCAGGGCCACGGACACCATGGTTTTGATCTTCATCTTGATCTGATTCACGATCGCGAAGTGGAAGATCTCCTCCTGCATCCGCATTCGCAAGTAATCCAAGTTGAACTCACGAGAATTCACAAGATCGGGATTTGCTTCCATCTTGTGAATGCTTTTGAGGGCTAAGTCAAGGCGTTTTTTGAGTTCACGAACTCGGAATTCTTCTGCACGAATTCTCTTGTGGAGCTTGTCTGTTTCTAGCTTGAAATAAACACCACCAGCGACCAGCAACACTGCCAAAGCGCCACTGCTCATGAGCCACAAATTATTAGCAGGAGCCGGGGTGGTTGGGGCCTGGGCCAGGGGCCCGGCGGGCAAGCTAATGACCGGAATAATGGAGGTCGTCATGACAGGCAATGTTGTCATTGAATGACTCATTGGGCAACTCACAGATACGAATCCTCACGGGCGATCGGTGAATTTGTTGAATTCGATGAATTTTTCGATGAATTTAGAAAATTTCCCGTTTCCCCCCTGTTAGTCAACGGTAACTTTCTTTTGATTAACCCCCTGGAGCCAATCACCGTAGCTGCGGTGCGATCGGCTGGGGGCCAAAACTTCCTAGACGCAGACAAGCACAAAGTTACCCCCCACCGCGACCACTGGCAACGTTGAGAATTGCGAGAATTGTGGTCTGTGGGGCCATGCTGGTTGGGTTGGGTTCCGTGAGCCTGAACCCATTCGGTTGGAGATAACACCCATCGTTCACATCTAGTCTACATTGGCAATAGAGACGATAGAATAAACGCCTTGGAATATAAGCTTTGAACGTCATTAATAGAAACAATGGATTACACCAGCGGCGGATCGCCCTACGTGTTGTTGGCGGCCGGGGTTGCGGCGGGAGCGCTGTCGGGGTTGGCCTTTGCGAAAAGTTTGCGCGAACAGGGGCGAGTTTGGCTCAAGTCACCCGATCGGGATCCGGCGGCCATGAAAGGGCCTGAGTTGTGGCTCCCGTTTGTGGGGATGGCCGGCGGGGCTGGCTTTTTTTTGGCGGCCACGTTGCAGTGCTTCGCGTTCCCGATCGACCTGTCCTATAAACTTTCCGTGCCGGTGGCGGTGGGCGGAGCGCTGACGGTTTGGTGGCAGTTTGGAATTATTTTGCGCCAAATTCAACGGGGCGGCGTGGGGGCGATCGACCTCAATTCGTTGCGCTAGGGCCAGCGGAACCTGCCACCCCATTCAGCCCACGAACAAGGTACTAGCGGAGGGTGCTAGTGGAGAGCGCTAGTTGATGATGTTTGCTAGGCGATCGAACACTTGCGCTACCACCCGCTGGGCTTTTTCATCCAGCCGATGCCAGTCCACATCCCCATCCTCCCCAATCAAATCCAAATCAATGGTGACCATCACCTCATCGCCCGCACTGAGGGTGCTGAGGGCTTGGTAGTCGCGGAAGCAAATGCTGTAGCACAGTTCCCACACGTCAACGCGCGTGGACTGGCCATCGTGCTCCAGGGTGAACCAATAGCCCGGATAGGGTTGCGGCAAGTCATCCAACGCCGCCGTAATTTCCGCCGCCCGTTCGCCGCTGGCGGTGGTTAGTTCCTGCTGCAAGAGGGTGACACGGGTTTGGATTTCTTCAGACGTGCCGTAGGGAAAGACGGGAAATTCTTCGTAGGTTCCTTTCCAGCCGGAAGATTCCAGTTGCTTGCGAATGTTGTCGATCGTTCGCAGGAAGGCTGGCTGCATCAGTAACTCAGCCCGATACCAATCGTTTAAATCTGTTAATTTGGGACGCATCTGCTGTCGATGAACCGTCAAAACTGCAATACAAAAAACTGACTAGAACACCTAGCTTATCCGCTCTGGTCATTGGCGTGCATCTCTCGATTCTGACGGCACTGATTGCTCGGTCTGATGAACTGCTTGGCGATTCTTTTTTAGGTGGTCTATGCCCTCGATCGCCCGTAAAAACCTATTTGAAGATATTCCGCGCCTGTTGGTGGCCCAAGCGGGAATTCTGTTTGCCGTGAGCCTGGTGACGATCCAAACGGGCGTGTTTCGCGGCTTCACAGAATCCACATCGCTGCTGGTCGATCGCTCCAAGGCCGATATTTGGGTCACGTCCAAGGACTTGGTGCATTTGGAACTGACCCTGCCCCTGTCCTTTGACCATCTGAGCCGTGTCCAGCGGTTGGCGGGGGTGGAACGGGCGGAGCCGCTGATTTTTGGCAAAGTGCTGTGGCGCGCCCCCAGCAATCGGATTGAGTCAGTGATTACCTTGGGCTATCAGCCGGATGGGGTGTTATTTCAACCTTGGAACCTGACCCAAGGCCGAGCAACCGAAGTTCAACAACCCTACCGAGCGATCACCGACGTAACGAATCTTCGGAAGTTGGGGCTGTCGCGGGTGGGCGATCGGGGCATGGTGGGTTCCACCCCATTGCAAGTGGGCGCGGTGGGCCAGGGGCTGCAATCGATCGTGTTCAGCCCGTTTTTGTTTATGTCTGCCGTTTCGGCCAACAGCCTGCTGAGTGCTGGGCGAGAATCGCGGCTGACCTGTAGTGTGCAGCCCGATGGGGGACTGGATTGTGTGAATCGGATCAGCCCCAAGCCCACCGGAGCCGATCGCCCCGTGCCACCTCGATCGCTCAATGCATCCGACCCGGTGAACTTTATTTTGGTGCGGGCCAAGCCGGGCAGCTCGATCCCAGACCTCCAGCGCCGCATTGAAGCGGCCTTGCCAGACTCCCGAGCCTTCACCCGCGCGGAATTGTCCCGCCTCTCGCAAACCTACTGGCGCGATCGAACGGGCGTGGGGTTTATCTTGACCCTTGGGGCGATCGTCGGGGCGATCGTGGGCATCGCGATCGTGGGCCAAATTCTTTACGCCTCCGCCAGCGAGCGCGTCCGCGAATTCGCCACCCTTAAGGCCATGGGCGCTTCCAGTTGGGTTTTGCGCGGCATTATTGTTGAGCAGTCCCTTTGGATGGCCGTCTTGGGATATTTACCCGGCATGGGCCTTTGTTTGGGCGTGGCGCAATTTGCCACCACAGCCGGTGTCGTCATCGCCATTACGCCCCTCAGCGCCTTTTTGACCTTTGGTGTGACGGTGGTGATGTGTGTCAGTTCGGCCCTGTTTGCCATTCAAAAGGTTAATCGCATTGACCCCGCCGTGGTTTTCAAGGCCTAGAAAGAGCCATCATGACCCGGCGATTGCGCTAAGATGCGATCAATCAGTGTGCGCCCCAGTGTGCCCCATCCTTAGCCATTCATGAGTGATTCATTAATCATGAATCGGTTTTGCATGGGTTGCTACTCGGTCATTCGTGGTTGTTTGTGGTTTTAATGATTTGCAATTCATATCAATCAGCATTCTTGAGTCAATCAAGACAGATCAATTAAAAAATTAAAAAGTCAATTAGAAACTAATCGATCGCCCCATTACCCAATCTTTGCTTCATTATCGTTTTCTCATTTCTTGAAAATCAGCTTAAGATTGCTTTAATATTACTTCTATATTTTCTCGTTTCTTTCTTGCAATAAAATGCTTTCTCTGATTGTTTTGTTGATCATCATCTTAGTCATTTATTTCATATCTTCCGGCAATTGAGGATCACTCTATGTTTTGATTAACGTTGCTTTTGAGTCGCCTGTGAGTGATTTTTGACCTGTTTTCGGCTTGCTTTTCCCATTGGGCTATTTTTGTAGCCGCTTCTGAAATTGTCTGTCATGGACGGAAATAAACGGATCCCCTTGGCCGAAACTGGGAATATCGATCGCCTGGAGTCGCGAATTCCCAAAATTTCCCCCAATCCTGGGCAACCTTGAAAATAGACAATTCTAAAATGGAGAGCTATAGACAATTAATGAAGTGGTTAACGGGCCTCCTGTTCCCGATCGCCAAGAACTGATCGATTAGTCACCTCGGCCAGGTCGGTTAACCGCTTACACTAAGCTCTACCCCCACCACCCACCTCGATCGAATCGGTATCATCTCCCATCCTTAAACCAGCCGTTTCCCCCATGACCGCGTCTACCAATTTCACGACTGCGCCCGCTTTAACCGCTCCGGTGTCGCCACCCCTGATCCGTCGCGATCGCTGCCATGAGGGCAAAGGCGATTGTACTTGGGCGATCGACGCGCGGCATGTTGACATGCGCTACAGCGGTGGCGATGAAGCCATCCATGTGCTGAAGGATGTGAGCCTGCGGGTGAAGCGGGGGGACATTCAATTGCTGATGGGGCCGTCGGGGTCGGGCAAAACCACGCTGCTGTCAATTTTGGCGGGCATTTTGACCCCCACCAGCGGCCATGTGGATCTGCTGGGCCAGGCAATTACCCAGTTGGCTCCAAAGCAGTTGGCTCATTTCCGGCTCCAAAATATTGGATTTGTGTTTCAGGGGTTCAATCTGTTTCCGGCTCTGTCGGCGGCGGAAAACGTGGAAGTGGCCCTGAATTTAAAGGGCATTCGCGGCCCCCAGGCCAAGAAGATGGCGCGAAAGTTGCTCGATCGCGTGGCCTTGAGCCATCGAGCGGATCATCTGCCCAAGGTGATGTCGGGTGGGGAAAAACAACGGGTGGCGATCGCCCGGGCCTTGGCGGGCCATCCGCCGCTGATTTTGGCCGATGAACCAACGGCCGCGTTGGACTCCCGCAATGGTCATGGGGTGATGGAACTGTTGCGGAGTTTGGCCAAGGAAGATGGCAGCACGATCGTGATTGTGACCCACGATCCCCGAATTATGGATATTGCCGATCGGGTGGCCCACTTGGAAGATGGCGAATTGAGCAATTAAGCTGAGTAATTGAGCTAAGTAATTGAACTGAGCAATTAGGGGCAACTCCGCACAGGTTTTGGCTATTTGCCCAACTTGCCCATGGCGCGATCGGCTTCTTGCTGTAACTGTTGGCGACCGTTGCGAATGACCCGCAGCATGTCGCCCAGTTGCCGCTCAATGCTGCCCAAGACCCGATCGGCATAATCATCGGCCCCATCTTGGATGGCTTCGCATTCCGAAATGGCGGCCCGCCGCATTTCTTCCAACTCAGCGGCGGCGGCCTGGCGCGTTTGGTCTAATTCATTCAGCAGCCGATCGCGTGCGGCCTGGCATTCTTCTTCCACTTGCTGCCGAATGGAGTCCGCCTCCAGTTGGGCATGGCGCACCAACTCCGTTTCAGAAATGGCGCGGGCGGCCTGCTGTTTGGCCCCTTCGATGATGTCTTTGGCCTGCTGCTGGGCTTCAAAGAGAATTTGCTCCCGTTGCCGCACGATCGCCTCGGCCTCCCGGAAGGCGGCGGGCAAATTCAGCCGCACCGAATCCAGTTGGTCCAGCAACACTTCCTCATCCACCAAGGTGCGTCGCCCGAAGGGAATGCGGGGACTGTCCAGCACAATTTCTTCGAGCCGATCGAGGGCCCGTTGCACATCAAAACCGCTCGATCGTCCCTGGGAATTCGCCGCCGATTGCGTCTCATTCGCTGCTGGTTCCGCCGCCGAAGCTGCCGAATCCGCTACGGGCTGGGGGGCGAAACCAGAGGCATCTGAGGAAAACATCGCTGAATCTCCGCAACAACAGGATCGGGAACGAGGCGATCGACCGGGCCACCAAAGCGGGCGATCTCTTTCACCAAGCTACTACTCAAAAAACTATACTCATTGCGCGTTGCCAAAAAGACGGTCTCGATCGCCTCGGAGAGCGTCTTGTTGGTATGGGCCATTTGCAGCTCGTACTCAAAATCCGACAACACGCGCAATCCCCGTAATAATACGGTTGCCTTTTGTTGTCGAGCGTACTCCACCGTCAAACCATTGAAGGTATCGACCTTAACATTGCTTAAATGGCTGGTCGATCGCTCAATCAGTTCAATCCGTTGGGCCACCTCGAACAGGGGTTGTTTATTGGGATTGCGCAACACCGCCACAATCACCTGATCGAACAGTTGGCAGCCTCGCTCAATGATATCCAAATGCCCCAAGGTGATGGGGTCAAAACTCCCCGGATAGATCGCCCTGACACCCATATGGTCTCTGCTCTAGCTCAATTGGATCAGAAAATTCAGAGGACTTAGCAAATTGACTTCAGGAATTGGGGTTCAGCATTCACGGAGTCTGCACCCGTTCTAGATATTGCGCCGTCAGCAGATAAGCCCCATTGGCAAACCGAATGGCCCAACAGTTTCCGGGCCGGCAACCCAACACCGTTCCCAAGTCCCCGATCGTCAAAACCGACGGCGGCCGCAACATGGGCATGGGTTCCGCCGTTTTGACGTAGGGCGGCAGGGCCACAAGCCGCACCCGATCGCCCGCGGCCAGGGTGAAACGGTCAGAGTCTTGCAATTCGCTCATAGGTCAGGAATCAGGTTAGGACACGGGTTTGCACGCGGGTCGGGACTGGAGTTGAGGTCTGAATCGGGATGTAAATCGGGATTGGAATCGAGAGCTGGCAAATTGGGATGGCGGAATGAAAACTCAACCGAACCCGATCGCCCCTTCCCCCCGTCCAGACTAGCACCCGGCTTTCAGTGGCTGACCCGTTGCAGACGAATCGCCCCTAGCGCCTATCGCAAGCCAGTATCGCAAGCCAGTATCGCAAGCTGGCATCGCAAATTTGTATTCTTGCTTTCAGTTGTTTGCGCCGGTTGATTGCCCACCGGTTTTGCCATGACGGTCGATCGCCCTTTGCCCGCCGAACCTACCAAACCCCCAAGGTTTCGGTGCTTAGACCTGCTGCGGGGCCTGGCGATCGCAGCCATGATCTTGGTGAACAATCCGGGCAGTTGGGCCCAGGTTTATCCCCCCCTGCTCCACGCCGAGTGGCACGGCTTCACGCCCACAGATTTGGTCTTTCCGCTGTTTTTGTTCGTGGTTGGGGGAGCCATGGCCTTCTCCTTGGGGCGCGTGGCGGAAAAGGCCCCACTCGATCGCCCCCAACAGCAGCAAATCCATCGCAAATTGCTGCAACGGGTGCTGATTTTATTTGGCTTAGGCTTAGCCCTGAATGCCTCCACACTGTTGATGCGGACTTGGTTTGAAGGGGCCCCGCTCCTCTGGGAAAAATGGCGAATTTTGGGTGTTTTGCAGCGAATTGCCTTGGCCTATGGTGCTTCGGCGCTCCTGGTTTTGCACTGCTCTCGACGGGCCCAAGCGATCGCCGTGGCGGGCCTGTGGTTGGGCTATTGGGCCCTGTTGAGCACCACGCCGCTCACGCCCGATGGTTCGATCGTCGGTTGGGTCGATCGAACCCTGCTCGGCGCAAGTCATCTTTACCAACTCACCCTGAATCAACAAACCGTGGCCTTTGACCCGGAAGGACTGTTGAGCACCCTCCCCGCGATCGGGTCTACCCTAGCGGGCTATTGGGCGGTGCAGTGGCTGAAAACCCAGCCCATCAAAGCCCTCACCGCCTGGCGCTTGACGGGGGCCGGCGTAGGGGCGATCGCCCTGGGTCGGCTCTGGGATTTGGCGCTACCGCTGAATAAGCAACTTTGGACCAGTTCCTATGCGCTCTATGCCGCCGGTTGGTCGATCGTCTTGCTCGCAGGGTGCTATGCCCTCACGGAAATCCGGCGCGCCCACGGCATTAGCCGCCCCTTTGAAATTTTTGGGATGAACGCAATCACGGCTTTTGTGGGTTCCGGGTTGGTGGGTCGGCTGCTGAATCGCACCCACATTGGCAGCGGCCCCGATGCCCCCAGCACCTACCAATGGCTCTATCAAACCCTGTTCGCTTCCTGGGCGGGCCCCATGAGCGGCTCGCTGTTGTTTGCGATCGCGATGGTGCTGCTGTGGTGGTTGGCCATGTATGGGTTCTATCGCCGGGGCTGGTTTCTGAAGGTTTGAGGCTTGAGACCGCGATGGGTATGGGCTGGCAACGTTGAGAATTGGGGAATTTGCAGAGCAATTAGCAACCCGATCGACCCGATCGTCGCGCCTCATTTCCCACTCATCTGGGACTCATCTTGCCCGCCTACCTTGGTAAATGTGGACAGGCAACCCAGCAACTCCAACCAGCGCGATCGCCTCAAACCTTGTTGTGTAGAGACCCTGTGGATTCCTCAGGGGTGCTGCCTTGCTGTCGCCACGCCAGGTTTCTCAGTGTCACCCAATCTTTAGGTTCCAAGGACTGAATGGTTATGAAACGGACTGTTGTAGCGTTGGTTTTGGCTATGAGCGCGATCGCCCCGGTTGCTGCCATGGCCGTTGCACAAACCCCCTCTGCCACCCTAGCCCAGCAAAGCCGCGTCACCCTGCCCAAACAGTCAACCAGGGTGCTCAAGTCCGGCAACTTCATGGCCCTGGAGCATCCCACCCAAGGCACAGCCCGAATCGTGATGGAAGGCTCTCAGAAAATTCTGGAATTTGGCAATAACTTCCGCAGTGACAGCGGCCCAGCTCTGAGGGTGGTGTTGCATCGATCTGCCCGACCGGGAATGCAACTAACGGAAGGCCAATACGTGGTGTTGAGTGCGTTGCAAAAAACCTCCGGTTCCCAACGTTACGTGATCCCCAACAATCTCAATTTGGCGCAATACCAATCCGTGGCCATTTGGTGCCAACAGTTCAATGCCACCTTTGGGGCCGCAACGCTGAACTAGGATTTCGTTGATTTTGAAGTTGTGAATCAGAGCCATACCCAACCCAATTGACATCCAGCGATTTAGCACAATGTTGCTCATGGCTAAGTAGCTAATGGCCAAGTGATTAGTGGCCAAGTGATGAGCGGCCAGTGCCAATGGATCGTCAACGGATTAAGTAATCGGCCAGGGTTTGGGCATGGTTCCACCATCGGGGGCCGCCCACCCAGTTGCGGGAAGGCAAATGCCCGATCGGGGCATCGGCTCGAAACTGAAAGGTTTCGTCTCGGGTGTCGGAGCGGCTGCCGGGCCAACCCACTGTCTGGCAAAACTGGTTATAGTCCCGGCTTTGAAGGATCAGGCGGCTTTGGATCATCAGCCCAAAGCGGCCGTGGCTGTAGTGCATCCACAGCAGGTCGATCGCCAGCAAATCGGGCCGGCTGAGGCGGGGAATGTCACCCACTTGCACAAAACGCCGTCGCCCGTCCAGTTGCTGACAGAGCAGTTGGCGGGTTAGTTCGTCGGCCTGTTGCCATTCCCCGGTGGCTAAGAGCCGCTCTAGGGGGTGGTAATCGAGGCCCGCCACGGACACCACCACGCCCCGATCGCACAGGGGAGTTTTGATCAGTCGGGATGGCAACAACCGATTTAGCCAAGGGGGTTGGGGCGCGGACAGGCTGGGCAAGGGGCGAAAGGGCGGCTGGTTGCTGCTGCCCAAGCCGGTTTGGGTGGGCACTTCGTTGCTAGGCCGTCGTAGGGGAAAGGTGGTGATGGTGGGTTGGTCGTTGGGGGATGCGGCGGGGCGATCGACTCGTGCTCGTTGCTTTTCGGGGGTTGGCGCTGGTTGGGGCGATCGATCCAAGGCGGCCAACATGTCGGCGGCGGTGGCGTAGCGCTGGCCGGTGGCTCGGGTAACGGCGCGATCGAGCACCGTCCCCAATCGGGGCGGGATCGTGACCCTTGGGGGCAAAAAATCTCGCCAAACCCAAGCATCGCTGGTGCTGTCGCGCAGCATGAAGGGCGACACCCCCGTTAGCAACCGCAAGCAGGTAACACCCAAGCTATAGAGATCGCTGGCGGGCAGAGCTTTGCCGGCCAGTTGCTCCGGGGCGATATATTCCGGGGAGCCAATCACCGTGCCGGTTTTGTCCCACCAATAGGGATCAATCACCTTGGCGATGCCGAAGTCGATCAGCACCATCCGCTGATCGCTCAGGCGGCGAATGAAGTTGCTGGGCTTGATGTCCCGGTGTACCACGCCGCGATCGTGCACGAATTGCAAAATTGGCAACACATCCCGCAGCAGGGCTTCGACTTTGCTGGCTGACCAAGGCCCGCCCAGGGCTTCGCGATTTAGGGTGGGCCCTTCGATCCATTCCTGCATTAAATAAATGGTTTGGTCGGCTTCCACAAAGTCCAAAAACTGAGGAATTTGGGGATGGGATCCCAAGTCGGCCAGCAGTCGGGCCTCGCTGGTGAACAGGCGACGGGCCTTGGGATCTTGCGCAAAGGAACCCACCAACTGTTTGATCACGCAGGGCGGGCGATCGGGCTGGGTTAGGTCTTTGGCCAGAAAGGTGTAGCCAAATCCACCGCGTCCGATCGGGGATTGGGGCAAGTAGCGATCGCCCAGCCGCAGCGGTCGGCCACAGGCAGCACAGTTCGCTGCATGATCGTCATTTTCGGGGGCCGTGCAACGGGAGTTTAAGCAGTAGCTCATGACGGGGGATGTAGATGCAAACCAGGATCTGAATCTTGGTGGCTGCTGAGTTCACCGATTAACCAATAGGTGATCATTTCGCCTTTGCCCTTCACAGCAATTGTGCCCCGTTGCTCCAAGTGGAAATAGCTGTGCAGGCGATCGAAGGCCGCTTGGCTCACTTGAATTCGCCCCGGCTGCCCCAGGGTTTCCATCCGGCTGGCCACATTCACCGTGTCGCCCCAGAGGTCATAGACCAGCTTTTTCATCCCAATCACCCCGGCTACGGCGCTGCCGCTGTGGATGCCAATTCGCAACCGAAAGGGACTTCCATCGGGCTTGCGATATTGCCCGATCGCCTGTTGCATGGCCAGGGCTAAATGGGCGATCGCAAAGGCGCTGTTCGATCGGGGCTTGGGCACACCGCCCACCACCATGTAGGCATCCCCGATCGTCTTGATTTTTTCCAGGCCGTATTGCTCCACCAGATCATCAAAGGTGCAAAACACATCATTCAGGAATTGCACCACCACCGTAGGCGGGTGCTGGGCGGCAAAGCTGGTGAAATCCACGAGATCCGCAAACAAAACGGTCACATCGTTGAAGGTTTCCGCCACGGTTTGGGAGCCGCTGGCCAGTTGTTCCGCCACGCCAGCGGGCAAGATGTTGTGCAACAGGTCGTTGATGCGATCGGTCTGGGCCGCCAGTTCAGCCGTGCGGCGGGCCACGCGCTGCTCTAGTTCACGGTTGAGGGCCGCGAGCGATCGCGCCGATCGGGAGCGCTCGGATTCCGCCGCCGACAGCACCATCGAAGTAATCGTGATT
Source organism: Limnothrix sp. PR1529 (assembly GCF_002742025.1). Classification (NCBI taxonomy): domain Bacteria; kingdom Bacillati; phylum Cyanobacteriota; class Cyanophyceae; order Pseudanabaenales; family Pseudanabaenaceae; genus Limnothrix; species Limnothrix sp. PR1529. The sequence continues at coordinate 40,737 of NZ_LIRO01000062.1, read as the reverse complement.
ACGCCCAAAAAGGCCTGCAAAAACAGCACCGCCTGTTGGGTGCTGCTGGCTTTGGCCACAAAGGGGCCCATCCCAAAGGCCGTGCCCCCGATCGCGATCGCTGAAATCAGAAATGACCCCACCGCTGCGGCCCTTGGCCCAAACTGCATCCCCGCCCACACCACCAGGGGAAAGGGCAAATATTCCAAAGGATAGCGAGCAATATCCGCCTCCGTTTGGGCCCAAAAGACAATGCCGCTACTGCCGAGTAATAGCCCGAGCCAAAGGGTGCGCAGGAGCGATCGGCGCGTGCTTTTGTGTCGGCGCAGGCGGGTGATCCGTTGCCAATCTTGTTGCTGGAGTTGGGCCACCATCAAAATCAGCGGCACAAAGACCAATATCCCCATGGCATCGCCCAAAAACCAGCCCCAACGCACCGTCGCAAACTCCGACCAAGGCAAGTTGCCGGTTAAGCACAGGGCCAGCACACCGCAGGTGCAATTAATTTGGGGGGCAATCAGCACGCCGCTGACCAAAAACTTCAGCACATTCGACACGCGATCGAACACATTGCTGCCCCCCAGCCGCCGAAACAGCCACACCCCAAGGACAGCCTGAACCGTTGCGCCCGTGCAGCCAAACAGTCCCAACAGGGGAATGGTGATTCCTGAGTGGATCAGGTCATAGAAATTGATGCCGAGGGCGATCGCCGGCCACAGCCGAAAGCCGCCCAACATCAGGGCCGCTTGGGCAATGCCGGCCGAGGGCCAAACCGCCGTGCCAATTTGGTGCAACCCCGGCAGGGACACGGCCACATAGGCCGCGAGTCCGTAGGCGATCGCCACCACAATAATTGACCCGACCAGTTCTCCTCGGGAGCCGGGTTGCGCAAGTTTCCCAAATTTAACCAGCCAGCGATGATTCAAAATCCGTTGGGCGCTTGCTTGGGGAGCCTAGTGGGGAGGGAGCGATCGAGGGTGGATCGGACGCAATGCTAATGGAGATCCTAATGCGAGAAACGCTGAAGCATCGATCAAGGCCGGCGCTGGAAAATCGGGATAAGGACGATGAGTTCCTGGATTAGTTCATGAGCGGGGCATTTTCAATCATGAATTAGTCAGATCATGAATTAGGTCTCATGAGTTGGGTCACGAGTTGGGTAATTGGATTGGGTAATTGGGTTGGGTAATTGGGTTGGGTAATTGGGTTGGGTAATTGAGATTGGCCGATCGCCCAAAATGGCCATCACCAAACGGCCACAATCAAGATGGCTATCAGATTCAATGGCAGTTGACAGAACACCAAGCCTTGGGGATGATGGTAAGTCGGCGCTTAGTCAGCCAACGACGACCTAGCGACCCCCGATCGCCCCGCTTGTTTGAAACGGCTGCGATCGCGTCGCGTTGCAATCTTGCTCGGATCGGGTCGAGCAAAAGCCAGCCTCCGCGCCAGCTACCCGTACGGCAACCCTCATTTTCGGAACTTCCATGGCCTACGCAATTGTTGAAACCAGCGGCACACAACTTTGTGTCGAACCGGGTCGTTTCTATGACGTGAACCGCGTGTTCGCAGAAGTAGACGAAACCGTTACGCTCGATCGCGTTCTGTTGGTTCGCGACGGCGAAACGATCGACATCGGCGCACCCACCCTCGAAGGGGCCACCGTCACCGCCAAAGTGCTGCGCCACTTCCGCGGCCGGAAGATTATTGTTTATAAGATGCGCCCCAAAAAGAAAACCCGCAAAAAGCAAGGTCATCGCCAAGAATTGACCCGTTTGGTGATTGAGTCGATCACCTACGGTGGCAAGACCGTTGCGGCGGAATAAATCGATCGGGAATTGCTTTGGTTCATCTCCATCAGCCCGCTGGTGGTTGCATGGGCCAAGGCGCGATCGAGTGGCAGCCCCCACAGTAGCGAAATTCAACCGAAGTTTTTAGAGGTAGCTCGTCATGGCTCATAAAAAAGGGACAGGTAGTACTCGTAACGGTCGCGACTCTAATTCCAAGCGCTTGGGTGTGAAGCGCTACGGCGGTCAAATCGTCCGCGCTGGAAACATCCTGGTGCGTCAACGGGGCACTCAGTTCCACCCCGGCAACAATGTGGGTCGCGGCAACGATGACACCCTGTTCGCCTTGGTGGATGGTGTGGTGACCTTCGAGCGTCGCGGCAAGAGCGGCAAAAAGGTCAGCGTTTATCCCGCTGCTGCTGCTGTCGAAGCCTAGGGACTTTCTCCGTCTCTCAGCATTGCTAATTAGATTGACCTTTGAGGGGCGATCGAGCGATCCAAGATCAGAACATGCGGCCATCATTGGGCGAATTTTTTGAACTCTGGATCCAAGGCTCGATCGTCCCTTAAGTTATGGCTGGCTCGATTGCGGCTCCCATTTGCAGCGACAGAGCAGGAACTTGGGGCATGAGGCTACGGATCCTAGTCCACCAGCCGCTTAATTTCCCCGCAAACGCGATAAAACTGTCCCCGGGCCGATTCCCGCAACTCGCTCACCACATACTTAGCGCCCTCTTCGCGCACATTGCGGGGAAACTGCACATTCCAATCGGCATGGTAACCAGGGGACAAAACTCGCACTCGCAACTTGTCCCGATCGCGCACACATTGCACCACGATGCCTTCGCCGGGACTGCTGACCCGTTCCACCACATCCGAAACCGCCGTGCCTTCCCCTTGGGGTGCAAGAATTTCAGCCGGCGCGGGGATTTGCCCCTGCTGGGCCGCCTCGATCGCCTCGGGACTCACATCCAAACAAGCCAAATAGCCATTGGTCGTCACCAAATATAACCGGTGATCGTGCCATTGCATGGACAGGGCCGATCCGCAGCCGCTCGCTAACTTCCAAAGCCGCGTTCCGGTGCGATCGAAACAATAAATTGACGAGCAATTATCCCCCGCAAAAATATATTGCCCCGCCGCATCAGCCGCACAAGAATAAACCGCTGAATCGCACTGGCATTGGGTTAATAATTCGCCCTGCTTGCTGAATTCATAAACCAATTTACTGCTCGTGCCTGCATAAACCGTGGAGCGCCCTTGCCAACCAAATAGCACAGAGCCTTTGGTGGGTTGTTGCCATTGCACGCGCCCTTCCAAAAAGTCATAGCAGGTGATGCCATTGCTGTGGCCGTGGTAGATGCCTTGGTCATCACAACGCACCATCCAACCGGCTTGGCCTGTGGAAAGCCTAGTCCAATTGCGCTCTTCATCTTCCGGGTGAAACAGCGCCACCTGACCATTTTGATCGGAAACGCCTAGCCATCCGTCATAGATATCGAGCCAATAAATGTCGATGTTTTCTTCAATTTCATAGGCCAGTCGTGGCAGTTTTCCCGACAAGTCATAGACATTGCCGTCATCGCAACCGGCATAGAACCATAAATCATCAGCTACCAAACATTTCACGCCGTCGGGTAGCTGAAATTGATTGAGAACTTGGCCTGCCAGGTCAAGGGCAAACACTTGGCCCGATTGATTGCCCACCCAACAGGCGGTGGGGCCGATGAAAATGCCAAAGGCGGCGGCTCCGGAGTTGAATTGCCACAGCACGGGGGCCGATCGGGCGGTGGAACGGCTGCTGGTGACCTGGCGGCGCGTGACGGAACGTTTGGGCCGGCCCCCCTGCACGGCGGGTTCATAGCCCTTGCGCAGTTTTTCTTGAATCTTTTTTTGGGCAGCGGCCTGGGCTTTTTCGGGGGTGGGATAGTCCTGGGTTTGCAGCCGTCCAGAATCCCCGATTCGGCCGTAGCGGATGCTGACGGTGGTGTCTTGCACCGTGACTTCATAGAACTTATGGGATCCGCCGTCGGCTTCTGACAGCTCCAGGTAGGTGACGGAATGGCTCATGGGGGGGCTGAGGGAGAGTGAAAATCTGCCCGATCGGGGAGACTTGCTCCAACCTAGCTTCTGTGGATGGGTTGATCAACTGGTTGCCAATGGGGGGCAATTTGGACGGCAGGATGACTGAATTCCCCGATCGCGCCACCCGATCGCGCTACCCGATCGCCTCAAATACCTCAAAGGGCCGATTGACTCAGCCAGGCGATCGCCTCGCGAATCCACCGCTCTGGATCGCCTTCCTTGCTGAGGGCGGTTTGCTGGCCCACGGCCTCCAGGGCTTGGGTCACTTCCCGATCGCTGTAGCCCAAAGCCAGAAGGGTCATTTCCACATCTTCCCGCACCAGCCCCACCGGCCCGGCCGCGGGCGTGGTGGACAGACCCGACTGATCGCGCCATTCCGCCAACTTGGTCTTTAGTTCTAGGGCGATTCGGCCGGCGGTTTTGGGGCCAATGCCGGGGGTTTTTGCCAGCAGGTTGGCGTTGCCGCTGACAATCGCTTGGATCAGCACCGGTAATTCCAGGCGATCGAGCAGGGCGATCGCCAACTGTGGCCCCACACCATTCACGGCAATCAGTTGACGAAACAAATCCCGCTCCGCCACCGTGGCAAACCCAAACAGCAACCATCGATCGTCTCGCAGTTGCAAATGGGTGAAAACCTGTACCGTTTCGCCAATCATCCATTCCATGGTCGATCGGGGCAACAGTTGCACTTCATAGCCCACCTGAGCCACATCCAACAGCCCGATCGCCCGATTGCCCTGCACCTGAAGGGCTAAAACCTGACCACGCAATGATCCAATCATTCGCGCCTCATTCGCGCCTATTTACCCACCATCACCGGCCGCACCGGTCGGGGCCGCTCCGTCACCGTCGTGGGGCCGCAGCTCCGGTATTCATAGGCATCGCAGGGCGCATAGCAATTGTTGGGCCGCCAGCATTCAGAAGCCCACAGCAACGGCCGCCACAGGCAGGAGCCATCTGGGCATTCCTGCAAAGCCGGTGACAACAACTGCAACACGATTAGATAGGACACCACACCCATGAATATGCGCGTACCGACAAACATTGCAATTCACCTCCTCTGTTAGGGCTATTGCTAGGGCGATCGATTGGGGCCATCCTACTCTAATCGTCCTAGCGGGTTCGAGGGAGTTTCGCCACCCATTGGGGCCAGAACTCCCGGATGGTTTCAGGCTTGAGCTTAGGTAGGCTTAAGCTTAGGTTTGAATCACCGGAATTTTTGCTGCACTATTCAACGCCTCTAGGGCTTCTTCAGTGCGTTCTTCTCGTGTCAGCTCGGTGAGATCGCCATTCAGGGCATGATCTAAATTCTGATTTAAATCATCATTGCGGTCAGGGTTGCAGTCAGAATTGCGGTCAGGGGTTCGATCGCCACTGCGCTGACTGCTTGGATCCTCTTTGCGATCGCCGGCATCGGGCGGAACCACCGAATCTTCCGGTTCATGCTCCACCACAAACACATTGGAATAAAGATTTGCAATCACTTGCTTGCCCTGCTGAGTCAGGCGCAAATATTCCAATGCATCTTTCACATAGGGAAAAACACCATTCCAATAGAATTTGGGATAGTTTTTGCGCAGATCACCCGGGTGGGCATAGCCTAAATATTGATTGGTGCCAGTTTCTTCAAATTCGTAATAAAGTGCGCTGATTTTATTCAAATAGCGCGGATCGGACAATTGACCAATTAAATCTGAAGCCCGCACCATGCCTGGATAGTTCAGGGTGTCTTGGTGATCTTCTTCCTTGGGAACCGGGAAGCGGGTGAGTTCAATGTTGCGCTCGATCGCCTCGGAGTCAATTAATTTGTGACCCCCAAAGCGTTCCTTTATAAACATTTTGGCGCGATCGACATGGTAGGGTGTGAGGCTGGCATCGGAGGCCCCCGGCCGCAGCTTCACCAACTCATCTCCGCGGCCGGTGGCATAGTAGCGGCCATTGTCTAGACGACAAACCCCTTTGACATAGCCAATGTCGTGACAGAGCAGGGAGATGATGAAATGCAGCCAATCTTCTGGCGACACGCCCCCTTCGCGAATATGTTTGCCCCGGATCACTTCCTGGCCCACCAGGGTGACCAGGATGGTGTGTTCCACGTCGTGGTAAAGCGCGTCACTGTTGGCAATATTTTCGAGGGCCATGTTGCCGGCCCAGCCAATGATGTCTTCGTACTCCGGTTTCCAGCCGCCGTAGGTACGCCGATAGCCCTCTTTGAGGCGATCGACAAATGCATCAATCAGAATTTCCGTGGCGTTAAACAACATAGGCGAGGGGGTCGCGGGAGGCGATCGCAGCGCATCCGTTGGAATCCGAGTCGATTGTAACTGAGTCTGAGAGTGGCTTGCCGTTGTTGAGTAACGGTTTGCCCATCAGCGCGGCCCTAGCCTAAGGCTTTGGGAACCGGTTTGGGGGCAACGGCGATCGCCCTGGGGGGTGCGAGATCCATGGGGGACGGGCATTCATCCGGGGCCACGAGTCAGGGTCACGAGTCAGTTTTGCAACCAAGCGATAAACTGGATGGACGGAGAGTGTAGGCGAGGCGGTTGCGGATGATGAGCCTGTGCTTGCTTGGGCTGGCTGTGGCCGGTTCAAGGGGCGATCGGTCGTCATCTGAGGAAAGTCCGGGCTTCCGAAAGACCAGGCTTGCTGGGTAACGCCCAGTGCGAGCGATCGTGAGGATAGTGCCACAGAAAAATACCGCCGAGCCACCGAGCCGCTTAAAAATTCCCCACCCAAACTGTCCCACTTTGCTGCGGCAGAAGATTGTTTTCGGTGACTGAATTGTTAACGGCTCTGGCTCGGTAAGGGTGCAAAGGTGCGGTAAGAGCGCACCAGCAGCATCGAGAGGTGCTGGCTCGGTAAACCCCGGCCGGAAGCAAGGTGAGGGGCAAGGGTTGGTCTTTTTCCTGTCCCGCTTTGAGAACCGCTTGAGGCGATCGGTAACGATCGTCCCAGATAGATAACCGCCCATTGATTGGCCCTTGGCGTGCGGCTTGCTGTGCTCCGAGGCCAATTGAGGACAGAACCCGGCTTACGTCCTGCCTCTCCTTTTAATTTGTTGTCCAGAAGCGTTCATGGGTTCGTTGGCATCAACCGTATTAAGCTATCCCCGCCGACAACGGGATCTCGAAGCCCTGTTATCGCGCATGGGGTTGGATGAGGGGGCAACTGTCGATTGGGTGTTGCTCGATCGGGCCCTGACTCACCCCACGGCGGATTCCCAAACCAACTACGAACAGTTGGAATTCGTGGGGGATGCGATCGTGCGGACGGCGGCGGCCGAATTGCTGTGGGAAACCTATCCCGATTGGCCCGTGGGCGAAATGGCGGCGGCGCGGGCCATTTTGGTGAGCGATCGGATGTTGGCGCGAATTGCCGACACCTATAATCTGGAGCGCTACCTGATCATGGGTGGCAGCGCGGCTCGGGATTTGGAAGGGCGGCAATCGCGCTTGGCCGATGCCCTGGAAGCAACCATCGGAGCCTTATATCTTTCGGTGCGATCGCTGGATTTGGTGCGGCCTTGGCTCGATGACCATTTTCGAGCGATCGCCCACCAGGTGCGCAACGACCCGGCCCGCCAAAACTACAAAGCAGCCCTTCAGGAATGGACCCAAGGGCGCTACAAATCTTTGCCGGAATATCGAGTGCGGGAACTGAGCGCCGTCCATGGGGATGTGCAGCGCTTTGAGGCCCAGGTTTGGTTCCATGGCCGTTGTTTGGGCCAAGGCCGCGGTCGATCGCGCAAGTTGGCGGAACAGGCCGCGGCCCAAGAAGCCTTTTTATGGCTGTGCGATCGGGATGATTTGCCCAATGATTTACCCAGCAATTTGCCCGGTGATTTGCCCAGCAATTTGCCAGGCCCTTTACCGGGCGATCAATCAAGCAATTCACCTGGTGATGCGCCCGGCGATCGCGAATGATCGCGAACATTAGGCTGACTTGCGCATCCATTGTTTAAATTTCTGCTTGAATTTCCGTTGGGCCCGCTCCCATAAACTCGGAGGCGCATTATGGGCCCGGGGGCGACCGACCAAGCGGGGGCGCTGCTGCGGATGCTTGAGGTAGCGGTAGTGCAAGAAGGTGTCGCGATAGGGAAAGGTGATGTTTTCGCCCGCGCAAACCCTGGAAAATAGGGACGACGATAGACCGATGTAGTGCAAATAAAGCAGGGGGCGATCGCGATCGAACACTTGCCCCGATCGCTCCACAAAATGTTTTGAAGTGACGCTATTGCCCGTGACCTGTTCCTTGGGCCAATGATGCGCACAGTTATGAACCTTGAGGTTCGATCGCATCACCAAATAGTTCAACAGTGCCTGATCGGCCGATCGGGGATAGAGCACATCTGACTCGCCGGCCTGAAGCTGTTTCAACAATTCATCGCAGCGATCGAGGGTCAGCACGCCTCGCTTGGTGGCATACAGCCCCGAGCAAAACAGCGATTGCTGCATTTGCTCCGTGGAAAACAGCGATTGCAACAGAGGACTCGCCACCCGATACACATGGGCGGGGTCTTTGTACTGAAAATCGTAGGTGACCCAATCGGCGGTTTCCAAGGCCGCAAACAGGGGCGCGAGGGGCTGGAGCACTAAGGTATCCGCGTCCAGATAAATGAATCGATCGAACGGGCCATCGAAGGCCGCTAACCGCCGTCGCCCGCCCATGGTGCGCCCATAAAGATTCGGTTCTTGCTCATAAAGCTGCAAGGCCAGGGGGGTGGCTTCAATGACGGATTTGGAAAATTGATCCCAGCGGGCAATTAAGTCCCAATCTTCCAAAATTTGCACGTGGGGCCAGTCGGCCAAGACGGTTTTCAGGCGATCGATCCGATGGTCATAGGGACAAACCAGCACCGGATAAGGACTGCCATCGGCCAAGCGGCCGCCGTTGGCTTCAACGCTGTTCAAAAAGGCAATGAGCTGATCCAGAACCACATCGTTGGCTAATGTGTAGAGACCATCCATAAAAATTCCCCCCCCGGGTCTTTGTGAATTTGATCGCGGTTGGGATCGCTACTCTGTGGAAGCCACCCGATCGCGCCTCCTTCAGGTTTAACCGATCGCCCCTGGGATCACCGCGCTGGCCATTCGGGGGGCTGTGGCCCCACAAGGTAATGTGAGGTGATAATTGGTCGATCGACTGAGACCAAGGGCAGCAGCACTCTAGAATTGATTACAATTGATAGAGAGTTGTTGGGAGGGCGCTGATGACGCTACTAGAATTGCAAAATCAGGCGTTACAGTTGCCGATTAGCGATCGCTGGCGCTTAGTCCAGTCCTTGTTGAGTTCCATTCAAATTGATCTTAGATAAGAAGATTTTGTTTAAGGCATGGTTCTATTTCCTTAATCTATCTTTGGAGACGGTGATCAACATCTAGGCTGTAACCAGCGAAAATCTTAGAGAATTCCTGTGAGCACGACTAGTATGTTTGTTGATGTTATGCAATTAGATTACTAGTACTCTGACAGAACAACCAATGACGGATAAAGCAATAGCAGATAAAGTTGCCATTTTCTTGGATGTTGAGAACTTATCAGGCTGGTTGAAAGCAGACGGAGGAGAAACACTTCTGGAGCGCGCCAACGAGTTAGGACGTGTTGTAGTGCGTCGAGCTTACGGAGATTTTAGTATTCAATCAGTCAGTGTACGCCAGCCAGAGCTAAATTTGCTCGGATTTGAATTTGTCCATGTTTATCATCCAGTGAAAGGTAAAAACTCTGCTGACATCCAAATTGTCGTTGATGTCATGGAGTATTTAGCCCGTGTCCCTGATTTAGAGTGGGTTGTTCTTGCTACGGGAGATTCTGATTTTTCACCTCTATTTAGACGCTTAAGAGAATTAGGTAAATCTGTAGTAGGTGTTGGGCCAAGATCGGCTCTCAGTGAAGCTGTCAAAAAGTCTTGTAATCGATTTATTTATATTGATGAAGAATCTACACTCGACAGTTCATCCAATTTCTTAAAAACCACCCAACTACGTGAGGATGCACTAGACTTGCTAGAGCGTGTCCTTGATAAATTTCCAGATGGTGTTAGCCTCTCAGCATTAAAGAATGAAATGCTTGAACTTGATTCAGCATTCGATGAGCAAAATCTAGGATTTTCTGGATTTATGAAATTCCTCCAGAGTACGCCTGAAATAGTTACAGTGTATCAAGATCAAGTCAAACAAGTTTGGTATGCAAAAGCAGTAGAAGCAGGAAAAGAGCAAAGCGAAAACCCATCTGATCATAATAGAAAAGAATCTACTCTAGCAGAGCCTTCAACTGACCTTTATAGACGCTTCCTACGTAAAAGTGGTTGGAGACCGTGTGAGCCATCTTTCTTGTGGAACTCTTTAAATCAGCTAAAAATACGCTTTCCAGATGGTTTTACAAGGAGTGAAGAGTTTGAATATTTAATTGAGTTGTTTGGTCATAATAGGACTCGTGGAGAGTTACGAGCAGTTACCTACATCCTTTATAAGGCGGGTTTTGTGTGCCAGAAACAACTACAGCAACAAGACGATGAGCCTATACTAATTGCTGTTTTACCCGAATCTGAGCAAGTAATGTCAGAGAAGGTAGACGCTGTAATGGTTAATCGCCTCGTTCATGTATGCAAATCCCACAATGTATACTTTGATCCTGATCGTCTAATTCCACTTTTAAGCACCTCATACAGCAAGGAACAACTTAAGACTCTGATTGATAATGCCCAAAGCTATTAAAATACTTTGCAATAAAGCAAGTAAGGTTGGCAATAATTACCACTATCTAGACAAGTAGTATCCATGCTCAAGACAATGATCTCGGCTTGTCACAATGCGATCAAATTGCTTTGGTGATTGACTATTAGGTGTAGGTAAACAATACTTACTCTACAGACTAAAGACGGCTTAGGCTAGCATACAAAAGTAAATCAGATCATAGATGATCCATGAGGAGAATTCGATGCAAATTACCCTGAATCTACCTGATAGCCTTAGTCAGGCAGAAACCTTTAACCAGAGCGACTGGCTTCGAGAAATTGCCATTGCTCTGTTTCAACAAGAGCGCATTTCCCTCGGCCGCGCCAGCAAAATTGCCGGAATAGAAATCATGAGCTTTCAAAAGCTGCTGGCAAATCGCGGCATTTGCGTTCATTACGACGTAGAAGACCTTGAGCAAGATGTTCAGCGCCTGCGCGATCGGGGCTGGTTATGATTATTGTTAGCGATACTTTGACCCTTCCTGTCCAATCTTGCCCTCATCAATGATTTCTGGTTGCTAGAGCGACACATGCATGACTCTCTTTACTTTGAACCATTAGAGTCCAGACACCTCGATGAGCTTGCTAAGGTTTTGCTCCACCCAGCAGTCTACGAACACATTGAAGATTCACTTCCTTCGGTTCAAGACTTCAAGCTTGGTTTGGAGCGGGCGATCGCTGGGTCTGGGGCAACTGATGAGCGTTGGCTGAACTATCTCATTCGCGATTCATCAGGGGCCATGGTTGGAAGGTTGGAGGCAACGATTCATCACGGCTTTGCCGAAGTTGCATTCTTATTGTCCTCGGCTCATTGGGGCCGTGGGTTTGCGACTGCTGGACTTCAATGGCTACATCAAGAGTTGTATCAGTCATACGGGGTCGCAGAATTTTGGGCGACAACCACCGAAGCCAATGTGCGCTCACAAAGACTGCTGCAACGGTGTGGCTATATCCTTGTCGAGCTGCCCAGCAACCCGCTGTATAGCTATGACTTCGGAGACTTAGTGTTTCACAGGGGCTATGCAGCCTAATTCAAACCTTCCCTGACTGCTGTATTGAACCCTTGGCTGATCGCCTCGCAACTACTGGTCGTTAACCTGATCGACTATAGGTGAGATCCACAAAAATTCAGCTTTCGCGATCGCCCTTGGCCATGTCCATCGCCCGATCGGGTCGCGATAATAGGACAATAGCCGTTCGACTTGCCCCGCCCGATCGTGCGTCTTCATCCCGACACCGTAGAAACCGTCAAACAACGAGCCGACATCGTAGATGTGGTCTCGGAACGGGTCGTGCTGAAAAAAAACGGCAAAGACTTCAAAGGCCTCTGTCCCTTCCACGACGACAAATCCCCCAGCTTCACCGTCAGCGCCACCAAAGGGTTCTATTACTGCTTCTCCTGTGGGGCTGGGGGCAACGCCATCAAGTTTTTGATGGAGCTGGACAAGCGATCGTTTGGTGACGTGGTGTTGGATTTGGCGCGGCGCTACCAAGTGCCCGTGCAAACCCTAGAACCGGAACAACGCCAGGAAATTCAGCGGCAAATCACCGAGCGCGAACAGCTCTATGAAGTCCTGGCCGTGGCGGCCGGGTTCTATGCCCATGCCCTGACCCAACCTGTGGGGGCGCGGGCCATGGATTACTTGCTGGAAGAACGGCAACTGCGCCAGGACACGATTCAGGCGTTTAATTTGGGCTATTCGCCGGCCGGCTGGGATGCCCTGTATCGGTACTTGGTGGATCAAAAACGCTATGCCGTTTCGCTGGTGGAAAAGGCGGGGTTGATTGTGCCCCGGAAGGCGGGCGGTGGCTATTACGATCGATTCCGCGATCGGCTGATGGTGCCCATTCGCGATCCCCAGGGCCGGACGATCGGCTTTGGGGGGCGGACGCTGAACGGCGATGAGCCAAAGTATCTGAACTCGCCGGAAACGGAGCTATTTGACAAGGGCAAGACGCTTTTTGGGCTAGACCAGGCCAAAACGACGATCGCCAAAACCGACGCGGCGATCGTCGTGGAAGGCTATTTCGATGTGATTGCGCTCCATGCGGCGGGCATTGAAAACGCTGTGGCAGCTTTGGGCACGGCCCTGAGCTTGGCCCAGGTGAAGCTGCTGACGCGGTTCACGGAATCGAAGCAAATTATCCTGAACTTCGATGCGGACTCGGCGGGCCAAAAGGCCACGGAGCGGGCGATCGGGGAGGTGGAAGGGCTGGCTTACCGGGGCGAAATTCAACTGCGGGTGTTGAATTTGCCGGGGGGCAAGGATGCCGATGAGTTCCTGAAAACCTACAGCCCGGATCATTACCGCACCCTGATCGCCGATGCGCCCCTCTGGCTGGATTGGCAGCTCGATCGGGCGATCGGTTCCCGGGATTTGCGCTTAGCCGACCAATTCCAGGCGGCCGTGGGCGATGCGGTGAAGCTCCTGAGCCAACTGCCCAATCCCGCCACCCGCAGCCACTACATCCGCCGCTGTGCCGACCTGCTGGGCCAAAAGGACAGCTACTTCACGCTGCAATTGGAGCAGGACTTGCGATCGCAGGTGCAGGGCCAGCGCTGGCACGGGCGATCGGCCAAGTGGCAACGATTGGGCGATAGCAGCCTGCGGGAGTCGGCGGAGGGACAACTCTTGCGGATTTATTTGCACCGTCCCGATCGTCGCCAGCAAATCTTGGCCATTTTGGAGGAGCGGGAGTTGGAGTTTGGCCTGTCACACCATCGTTTTTTGTGGCGGCAGATTTTGCAGCTCCAGGATCAATGGGGTCAGGAGGCGACTGAATTGGCGATCGAGTTGCGATCGAATCCAGACCTTTCCCATGAGGATTTGGCCATGGTCGATCGGCTTTTGAGTTTAGATGAACGTACCCTTTTGGATCTCGATCGCCCCGGCCTGACCATCCGCGCCGCGATCGCCACCCTCGAAAGCCTGCAATGTGCCAAGCGTTGCCGCCACTTGCTGGATGCTTGGCTCTCCCATTACCTGCAAGCGGAAGTGGCTGCCGAAGCGTTGCGGCGGGTCTTTGCCGGTGAGCCCCCGATCGGCTCCGGAAACGATAAGGTGATTAGTCTGCGGAGTGGCGGCGGTGGCGGCGGCGGCGGTGGCGTGGCCGGCAATTTGGCCCTGGCTCCCGACCCGATCGACCTGGAACGCCTTGAAGAAAACCTCAATCGCGCCTACGAACAGCAACAAACCTTCCACGATCTTTACTATCAAGAACGCCGCTACTTACAACAATTGCAACAGGAACGATTCACCACCTTTGAAGATTTGGCGCAAAATCCTAGTGATGGGTCAATTTCGCCACTTAATCAATTGTTTTGAGTGGAAATCAAGCAATTTTAGAAAATCCCGAGTGAAAGCTATATCCTAAAAAATGTCTGAATCGCCAAAACCAATGCACGGCTAGCCCAAGCGATCAACAGAGACAAGCGAGTAAAAATAAGGGAATTCAGACCCTTGACCCTATAACAATTGGCGCTTTGGTAATCTTCTCAAGCTGCTGCTTAAAGATCCTGACCGATTGGGTTTCCTGAAACCAGCCCCTCTGGCATGAACATTGATTGAATATTCAATGAATTCAGGAAACATTTCAGGGGGTTAAGTTGTGTTCCTGGCTCTGCTAAATTGTGATGTCAGTACATCATCTCTTCCCGAGTTTTACCATCTTGCGACGTTAGAGTAACCTGGGAAGACACCTCCGCGATCGACAGTCAGTAGGTCAGTGAACCTAGCAGGCCAATCAGCAGGTCAATCAAACGCCCGATGATGCGCATCTTCAAAGCGTGGTTTCAGTGGCTTCAGCGCCGCTTGCTCTTTAAGCGTCAATCGGGCGTGATCGCCCAGGCTAAGGCAGTTTTGGGCTATGATTCAACCTCCATGGCTCCAGAAACCTAGGCCGCGCGATCGACCGCTCTGTTGGGTTCTCCTTTGTCAGAAAACTCCGCCTTTGCCAGCTATCCTGACCTGATCCACACCACTCCTAAGCAACCAACTTTGAAGCTGAATTCATCTGATCACGCTGATCACAATCTCAATCCCGATCGCGTTCCATCCCCGGAGTTGGATATGGATTTGCCAGCCAGTGACGTAGCCCATGATGGTCATGGGCTGTTTCCCCTTCCCACTGATGAAGAGGAACGATTACAAGACCTGCTCGACTATCAAATTTTGGACACGGTTCCCGAGCGTCAATACGATGATTTGACCAAGATTGCAGCCCAAATTTGCGGCACTCCCATTTCGCTCATTAGCTTGCTGGATGGCGAGCGGCAATGGTTTAAGTCTCGTCATGGAATTGATGCCACACAAACTCCACGCAGCCAGGCTTTTTGTGCCCATGCGATTTGCCAGCCCGATGAAGTTTTGATTGTGGAAGATGCCCTGGAGGATGGACGTTTTGCCAATAATCCCCTAGTGCTGAACGAGCCAAAAATTCGATTCTATGCCGGTACACCTTTGGTTACGACCAATGGCCATGCGATCGGGACATTGTGCGTGATTGACAAAATGCCCCGACAGCTAACAACCCAGCAAATGGAAGCCCTAGATGCGCTGGGTCGTCAGGTCATTGCCCAATTGGAGCTGCGGCGAAAAGCAATTCAACTGGAAGCGGAGGTGAAGCGTCGCCAGGAAATTGCCCAAGTCGCCACTGAAAAAAGTAAAAAACTAGCCCAAGCCCTTGAGAATTTACAAAAGGCGCAAATTACCTTAGTTCATGCAGAAAAAATGTCAGCCTTAGGGCGTTTAGTGGCGGGCGTGGCCCATGAAATTAATAATCCCATTAACTTTATTCACGGCAATCTTCATCACTGCCAAACCTATCTAGAGGAACTATTAAACTTAGTGAGCCTCTATAAAAAACATTATCCCAATCCCCACGAGGACATTACCACAGTCCTTGCGGAGTTGGATTTGGAATATATTACTGAAGATTTTTCGCCCCTTTTTAGCTCTATGTTCGTGGGAGCTAACCGCATTAAAACTGTCGTGAATCTCTTGCGCATGTTTTCGCGCTTGGATGAGTCAACGATTAAGTTTACTGATTTGCATGAAAACCTTGACGCGACTATTAGTCTGATGGGGGTTCACTTAGCCGGAAATGGCAAACGCCCATCCATTCAAGTGGTGCGCGATTATGGGGATTTGCCCTTGGTTGATTGTGCGATCGGGCAGTTAAACCAATGCTTCATGCAAGTGCTTTTAAACGCGATCGAAGCGTTGGATCAGGGTGTGGGCGACAGCTACCCACCGGATACCCTGCCAACCATCACCGTGCGCACTGAAACCGTTGAGCCAGACCGCGTGCGAATTGCGATTTCAGACAATGGCTTGGGGATGAGTGACGAATTACGCCGCCAAGCTTTTGACCCGTTTTACACCACAAAATCAGTGGGTAAAGGAATCGGTATGGGGCTAGCCATTAGCCATCAAATTATTGTGAACTTGCACGGAGGAATGTTGTCCTGCTTGTCGGAGCCAGGCAAGGGAACAGCCTTCATTATGGAAATTTATCGATCGTTTCCGGCTCGTGAATCAGAGTCCTAAAACTTCAAGCTAGCTGCTTTTTTGCCAATCATTTGATCATTTTAGACAAATTTTTCTAGAAATATTCTGGGGTTCGAGTGCTTGAGCCTTAACTCCTAGATCCGGGGTGCAAAATTGCTCAAGGAGTCGATCGTCATGGCCGGTGAAACCGATCGCTCGGTGGCAGCAGGACTGGAAAAATATTGCTCGATCGGGATTTTCACCACAAATTGGGTTTGTCCCTGCTCATTCACCTGATACCAAAGTTCCCCGTGATGTCGTTTCACAATGATTTGGTAGGCATTCGCCAAGCCCATTCCAGTTCCCTGCCCGATCGGTTTGGTGGTGAAAAAGGGATCAAAAATCTTATCTGCCAACGCTGGGTCAATCCCTGAACCATTGTCAGTAATTTGAATTTGTGCAAACCGTTGCAAGGTCAAACCATTGGCATGTTGCTGACAAATCAGGCGTGTTTCCACCTTCACCATGGGCACAAACATTTCTTGCAATCGACAGCGTTCCTCAATGGCATCCAGCGCATTGCTAAACAGATTAAACAGCGCTTGATTCAGCAAACCGGGATAGCATTCCACCGTGGGAATATCGCGATCGTAGGCGCAATGGGACTGGATCACTTGACCACAAGTGGACTCTAGAAATCGCTCAGTTAAAATGCTGAGTGTGCTATTAATTCCGTCGTGAATGTCAACGGATTTGAGTTCCGATTCATCCAATCGCGAAAAATTGCGCAACAACAACACAATTTCACGAATTCGATCGGCTCCGTTTTTCATAGAGGTCAGAAGCTTAGGAAAATCAGTTTTTAGAAATTCAAATTCCACTTCCGAGAGCCACTGGGTGATCGGGTCTACTGGATTAGGATAATGCTGTTGATAGAGGTCAAGTCCTTGAAATACTTGATGACTATATTCTCGGGCGTGGGTTAAGTTACCATAAATAAAGCTCAAGGGATTATTAATTTCATGGGCAATGCCGCCAACCATTTTGCCCAAAGAAGCCAACTTTTCGGACTGCACCAACTGAGCTTGGGTTGCTTGCAGTTGATTTAATGTTGTGGCTAATGATGCGGCCTGCTGTCGTGCTTCTTGTTCAGAAGCTTGCAGGGCCAAAGCAGTTTGTTGTTTTTCTTGTAATTCTTCCTGCAAGCGGTTCATCAACTTACTTTGACGCAGGGCAATTCCCAATTGCAAACTCAACTGTTGCAATGCTTCCACTTCCAAATTGTCCCAAGATCGTGCCCCCTGACAGGATTGGGCAATCAATAATCCCCAAAGATAAAAATGAGCCGGAGTAATTGCTTGATCATCAAGGTTTTCCTGCCAATCTAAATCACTAGATTCTGATTTCCATAAAATTGGAATTACTAAGTTGCTGCGCACTCGCAAACTACGCAAAAATTCTCGATGACATTCTTGCAAGGGACTGGCTTCAATGTCTTCAATCATGCAAATGCGTCCTGCTTGGTACAGAGGAGCATGTTTTTCTTGAAAACAAGGATCTGTGAAGGATTGTCCCAACAGGCTCAAGCTGGGATCCGAAACAGATTCCGTTGAAATTGCACCGCTGAAGTCCCCATTGAGCTGAAAAATCAGCACCCGATCGACCTGCAAAAATTCGCGAACATCTTGCACTAGGGTTTGAAACAGGGGTTCAAAATCCGCCGTTGTCCAAACACGCTGCAAGGTTTTAGAAAAAATTTGTTCACAGGCCAACCGCCGCGCCAAGGACTGCTCAATCGATTGACGTTCCTGAATCTCTCGCATCAGTTGAGTATTTTTGGTTTGTAACTCCACGGTGCGATCGGCAATTCGGGCCTCCAAATTCTGATTAATTTGGGCTAATTCTTGGGCAATAAGCTCCCGACTGCTAACCTCCTGCTGCAATTGTTGATTAATTCGCTCCAGTTCGTCCGGACTGCGCAATGACAAAAACTGAGGCAATAAATTCACCAGGGAAACGGCCGTGTAACAAGAAATTAAAGCTGTTAAAGCTTTTTCAATTCCCGCTAGCCAATAGGCCCCATACCACAGGGTCCAAACTTCCAGCAAATGACCTAAGCCACATAGGATAATAAATGCCCCGAACATCAGAAAAATACTGATAGGCAAAAATTTCCGACGCTGATAGGCAAAGTACATCAGCATGGCGGGAATCGAGAAATAGGCGATCGCAATTAGTGAATCACTAACCACATGCAGCCCCACTAAGGGCGTTTGCCACAAATAACAATGACCATGGGGCATATAAGATTGGCTGCCCAAAACGATCGCTTCAAAAATTTCCTTGATTTTTTGCAAATCCATTGAAGGTACTCGCTGTAGCGGGAGATGGTCACTATGAGCAGGAGATGAAGTTTCTGGTTTCGAGAATTAGCAACACTTGAGCTGCTTGATCCATTTAAGCATCCTAACAAAAAATGAAGTTTAAATAATTATTAGCTCATTGCTTGTTAGCCCCCCATCTTAGCTCAATCCTCAGAAAATGAGAGGAATAACGGGAGCAAGGTCAAGATTACCAAAAACCCATGCTGTATCAAAATATGCAAAGCGTCAAAATCATGGGCAGCCAAAACCTAGGTTGGCCTTTGCCATGGTGATTTGTTATGGTGAATCCTGCAAAGCGTCTTCATGATTTTAAGAGGATGTCTGGGAAGTCAAAATTGATACATTGTGGGTCTTCCCAAGCAGCAAAGATCAGGAGTCTAAGTTTCTTGATCCCATGCCTGTTACTGCTTAGTTAGCGCTTCAATTCACTGCTCAGACATCCTCTAAAAACACAATTTTGTGCATCGTCGTTCGTTAAAATCAAGTGATTAAAACAAATGAGAACTGTTCAAAAACAAATTCAATCATTTGCAAGATTGGATATTTGTGATCAGAATTAATTCTAGACAAGTTCAGCTTGCTTGACATCTAAACATCGCAACTTAAGGTCACAACTTAAGCTCGAAAGAGCTGAAATGGACAAATTCTATAGTATTTTCGACTTAAGTATCCATTGAGATCATCTATTTTCACAGGCGATCGCTCTGTTTTAAGGCAGCGATCGCAGCAGAATTCCCCGAAGTTAGTTGTAAGGTTTGGGGGCTGAATGGCCGAAATTCCAAAAGTCTGTAAACGATATCGCGGCGTTATGTTAAGTCCTCAAGGTTGGCAACGCTTGCAGTCCGCAGAGCAAATTTCTGCAACCCAACAAAATCAGGGAAAGCCCTACACCTTAGAACAGCTCAGTTGCTTCACTCAATTGAGTCCTAATACCTTAACGAAGGTGCGCCGTCGCGAAAAATTAGTGGATTTTCAATCACTCCTTCTCTATTTTCAGGCTTTTGGTTTAGATCTCAGCGAGGGAGACTATTTAACTTCTATGCAAGTTCGCAATCTTGAACGCACCAAAAAATCAACTGATTGGGCAATGCAAGTGGCTCCACCCCGGGGGCAGTTACCGATCGACTCTCCGTTTTATATTCATCGACCCCCCCTCGAAAGTCTTTGTATTGAAGAGGTGGTTCAGCCGGGATCACTGGTGCGAATCAAGGCTCCTCGGCAATATGGCAAAACATCCCTAATAGCACGTACCCTGAGCGAAGTTCAGCAGCGAGGATTTCGGACAGCAGTTGTGAATTTACAGGGAGCCGATCGGCAAGTTTTAGGAGACTTAGACTGGTTTTTAAAGTGGTTTTGCGCCAGTGCAGCCAAAAGCTTGGGGCTAGCCGATCGCCTGGCGGATCAGTGGGATCCGATGTTTGGGGTGAGTTATGCTTGCTCAGAATATTTTGAAAACTATCTATTGGCGGAATCGGATGCGCCATTACTCCTAGTTTTAGACGAGCTAGATCGGCTCTTTGGGTATCCCGAATTAGCGACGGATTTTTTCGGTTTATTGCGATCTTGGTATGAGCAGGGGCGCTATGGTTTGGAAAATCGAACTATTTGGCATAAATTACACATTGCTATTATTCATTCTACGGAAGTTTGGTTGCCCTTAAGTCTCAATCAATCGCCGTTTAATGTGGGACTGTTGTTGGAACTGCCCGCATTTACTTGTGAACAGGTGGTGACCCTTGCCCAACAATATCAACTAACAGCGGCCAAAGAATATGGCCATGCCATTTTCACGTTTTTAGGGGGGAATCCTTTCCTATCTCAAATTGGCTTATTTTATTTGGCGCATCAAAAACTTTCCCTGGCGGATTTGCCGCAACAGGCAACGAATCCCGATAGCGTTTTTAGTAGTTACTTACGCCGCTTGCTGAAGCTCCTTGAACAACAGGAACTCCTAGCAACCATGCAGCAGGTGGTGCGATCGCCCAAGGGGTTAGAACTGCCCCACACGCAGGCCTTTCGACTCCAGGGATTAGGGTTGGTTACTTTTGATCAGCGCTTGGCGTTTCCCAGTTGTGAACTGTTTCGACAGTTTTTCCTAACTCTTTCATGACATGATCAACCCTGCCTCTCCTTCGGATTTTGTCTATCAGGTGGGGGGCAGTGTACCGCCCCGATCGCAGGCTTACGTGAAGCGCCAAGCGGACGACTACCTCTTGCAAGCCCTGCTGGCGGGCGAGTTTTGCTATGTGTTCAATGCGCGGCAGATGGGCAAGTCGAGCCTGCGGTTGCGCACCATGATGCAACTGCAACAACAGGGCATTAGCTGCGCGGCGATCGACCTGACGGCGATCGGGTCGCAAAAAATTGAAATTGAACAGTGGTACGCGGCGATCGCAGCCATGCTGAGTAAACCCCTGCCGTTGCCCTTTGATTTGCGGTCTTGGTGGAAGGAATATGCCTATTTACCTCCGGCGGCTCGTTTGGGGGAATTTATTGACGCAATTTTGCGATCGGGCATTACAAACCGCCTAGTTATTTTAATTGATGAAATTGATACGATTCTGAATTTAAAATTTCCCACGGATGATTTTTTTGCCCTAATTCGCACCTGCTACAACCGTCGTGCGGAGTTGGATCTTTATCAAGGATTAACCTTTGCCCTGTTTGGAGTCACCACCCCCGGCGAGCTAATTTCTGATAAAAGTCGAACACCCTTCAACATTGGCCAAGCAATTCAATTAACAGGGTTTCAGCACTCAGAAGTTAGCAGTTTGGCGGCGGGGTTGGTGAATGTGGTTCCGCAGCCAGAGCGGGTACTTTGGGAAATTCTGCGTTGGACCAATGGGCAACCATTTCTGGTGCAAAAAATTTGTGCGTTGGTGTTGCGATCGCGCCAATTATCAGCGGCCATGCCCACCGCAGCGGTTGACCAAACTACCGATCGCGCGGCCGATCGCACGGATGATCGCGTGGCTGACCCATCCGCCGAAGCCAATCCGTCTGCCCAGTTTTCGCCCAGGGCCTTTGTCGATCGGCTGATTCAAAGCCAAATCCTGAACCATTGGGAAGCCTCCGATGAACCGGAGCACTTGAAAACCATCCGCGATCGACTGCTGTATGACGAGCGATCGGCCGGGCGACGGCTGATGCTCTATCGCCAAATTTGCCGCGCCGAACTGAGCGCCGATCCACCGCCCCACCCACCGGGCCAAGCCACCGTGCCCCTGGTGCAGTCGGATGGGTCCGCGGCCCAAACGGAATTGCTGTTGGCGGGAATTGTGGAAAAACGGGATGGCTACCTGCGGGTTAAATGTCGCATTTACCGGGAAGTCTTTAACCTGGCCTGGGTCGATCGACAGTTAGACGACCTGCGCCCCTATGCCATTTGGCTGAATGCTTGGGTGGAATCCAACTACCGCGATGTGTCCTATCTGTTGCGGGGCAATCCGTTGCGGGAAGCCTTGGATTGGATGCAAAAGCGCAGTCTTGATGATTTGGACTATCGCTACTTGGCCGCTAGCCAGGAACTGGAGCAACTGGAAATTCAGCGACAACTGGAACTTGATCGCCTGCGGGAGGCCGAAGCCCGTTTGGAAATTGAGCAACGCAGCGTCCAGCGCCAACGCCAACTGCTCGTGGCCCTGAGCATTACCCTCGCCGCTTCCTTGGTTTCCGGTGGCATTACCCTGTACGCCTACCAGCAGGCCGCCATCAGCGACGTGCGATCGACCATTGCCGCCTCCCGAGGGAGTTTTGCCTCCGATCAACGACTAGATGCCCTGTTGCAAGCTTTGCAAGCACGCGATCGCTTCCAACAATTGCGCCTTGTGCCGGCCCCAACTCGCCAAGAACTGAAGCAACGCACCCAAAGCGTTTTGGAGCAGGCGGTTTATGGCGAAAACGAGAAAAATCAGCGCTTTGCTCACCCCGGCGGCGCATTGGCCGCGGAATTTAGCCCCGATGGCCAATCGATCGTGACCACTGGCACCGATCGCACCGCCAAGGTGTGGCGCTCAAACGGCTCGTTGGTTCATACCTTGGAGCACAGTTCCTTGGTTTACGATGCCACCTTCAGCCCCGACAATCAAAAGCTGCTGACCGCCTCCCTTGACGGCAATTTGCACATTTGGGATCGCAACTCCGGCCGGTTGCTCAAGAAATTCACCGCCCATCAAGGGGGAATCTGGTCCGTGGACTGGAGCCAAGATGGGCAATGGATCGTTTCCGGCAGCAGCGACCTGACCGCCAAAATTTGGTCAGCCACCACAGGCAACCTGAAAACCACCTTGCGGGGCCACAAATCCACCGTTTGGTCCGTGGCCTTTCACCCCAACAGCCAACGGGTAATCTCCACCGGCATTGATGGGCAAATGATCCTTTGGTCGATCGCAGGGCAACGCCAACGCCAATTCAACGCCGGAGCCAGCGCCGTTTGGGATGCCATTTTCAGCCCCGATGGCAACTTGATCCTCTCGGCCCACGCAGACAATCAATTACGGCTGTGGCGGGCCGATGGCACACCGGTACGCACCATTTTGCGCCATGAGGCAGCGGTGATTAATGTGGCATTCAGCGCCGATGGTCAACGGTTTGCCTCCGCTTCGGCCGATCGCACCGTGCGCCTGTGGGAAACGGCCACCGGTCGCTTGCTGCGGATCTATCCGGGCCATGCGGCCACCATCCGCGGCCTTTCCTTCAACAGGGACGGCAAAACCCTGGCCTCCGTCAGCGAAGATGGCTTTTTGCGGTTTTGGGCCACCGAAAACGCCTTTTTTGAGCAATTGCAAGATCACCCCACCACCGTTTGGCGGGTGAATTATGCCGCCAAGTCTTCTCCCCTGTGGCCACAAATGACCACCATCACCGCCAGCGATGTGCGTTTTTGGCAACGGAACGGGCGGCCGGTGCGGGAGTTCACCAATCTCAGCGAGGGAGAGCTATACAGCCTGGCCCTGCACCCCACTCAGCCGCAGTTTGTGGCGGGGGATGCCAACGGCAAGCTGACCTGGGTGGATGTGACCACCGATCGCCGCCAATCCATGACCGGCAGCCAGTCGCCGATCCATGGCGTGGCCTTCAGTCCCGATGGGCGCTATTTGGCAGCGGTGGGCGACGATTTGCACTTCAACCTTTGGCGGCATGAGAACAATGGGCGCTATGTGCAGTTGCAACGGTTCCCGGCCCACAAAGCCCGCATTTGGGATGTGGCTTTCAGTCCCGATGGTTCCTATGTGGCCACCTCCAGCACCGATAGCACCGTGAAGCTTTGGACTTGGGCTGATCGCGCTCGCAGCCGACTTCAGGAACAACCGGCCCAAGTGCTGAAGGGCACGGGCAGCGGCATTTGGGGCTTGGCGATTCGGGCCGACAGTGAACAAATCGCCGCCGCCAGCCGCAACCAAGAGGTGCGGATTTGGAACCGACGGGGCGAGCTGCTGCGCCAAATTCCCACCCAAGGTGATAGTGGTCTGACGCGGGTTGCTTGGAGTCCCGATGGGCAGTTGCTGGCGATCGCGAAAAACAACAGCGCGATCGAACTGCGATCGCCCGAAGGCAAGCTGATCACCACCCTCAGCGGCCATAGCTCGATCGTCAGCAGTGTGTCTTTTAGTCCCGATGGGCAACAGCTCGCTTCCGGCAGCGAAGATCGAACGGCGGCTCTTTGGAATTTGTCCCAAGTGCGATCGCTCAATTTTGTGGAATATGGCTGTCGATGGGTTGCCGATCGCTTGCAACATGGGGCACAGGATTTTGATTTACCCCTATGTCGGCCTTATCTCGACATAGAAAAATGAGAAGCAAACACAAGAAAGCAAACACAAAAAATCAACTAGATCGCCTCTAGCGGAAAAGTTGGCGAATTTGTTCACGGGTTTGACCACTGCGCACCCGGCGATCATAAAGCATTTGAATTAAATCCCGATCGAGCGGTGAAAAATCCTGTGTTTCCGTCCAACCTTGATAAAACGTACTGTCGCGATAGGTTTCCGCATCGTTCATCAAACCCAAAGATTGGGTCAGTTCTTCGCGAATCAGGTGCGATCGCTCCCGTTGAGTCACCCCCGTGGTGCTAATTAAAATTTGGGCCCGTTGAATTTCTAAATTGCCCGTCCACCAAACTCGAAAAAATCCCAAATTTCGGGGCACATAGTGGGGGTCATATTTCGGAAAATCCGCTTCCGGCACAAAGTAAATGACGACATTGGGATTTTGGGTGGTGAAGCGAATCCGAATTGCGCCACCCAATAATTGATTGAGATCACCCACAATTCGATCGAGCGTTTCCCGATCGGCCGCCGTCGGCCCACCTCGCACCGCCAACCGCAAATCGCTCGCCCACTTGCGAATGTAGTTTGTATCAGGATTATTGGAAAATTCGTTTCCAAACGCCACTTCCATGAAGTAGTCCAAAGCGGCCCGAGAATAGCGCCGATCGCTCGATCGGCGCGTGCTCATCAGCCACTGAGCAAGCGGTTGATGGGGTTGATTCTTGAGATATTGCTGATTGTTGGGTTGATGATTGGGTTGATCATTAATTTGATCGCCCAATCGGCCAATAAATCGGCCAACAAACTGATCAGCAAACTGGTCATCAAGCGGATTACCAATGAGCTGATTACTCGCCAAGGCCGATCGCCCCGAAACCGGATCAACGGTTGTGCGGCCCCAAGAACCCACCCCCCACAGCAACATCGCCAACCCGATCGCCCCCCATAGGGTATTTCGGGGGATTGATCGACTCGTTGATCGACGCTTGAGTTGAATCTTGGATCCACTCTTGGATCCACTCTTGGATTGACTCTTTCGAGAACGGGGACGATCGCTCATAGCTGTTGGCTAACTTCTTGTGCCCATTTATTGAGACCTAGATTGAAACCCAGGCCGAAACCCAGACCGAGACCCAAACGCATGGCGGCGGCAGCATCCGACCAACCGGCAATCCCCTAAACCGCCCCCAAAACTGCCCCCTAGACTACACTGAGACCAAAATAGGTCGGCTCATTGCCGGGTTTCCACTTGATGTTGCAACCCAAGCTGGGAATTTGGGGTTCCGGAACCGGTTCCCCCGCCCAAACGGCCGCCAACGCAGCCCGCAAATCTGCCCCATCATTGGGTTCTGGGTTGCCGGGACGGCTGCGATCGAGCTGGCCACGATAGACCAAAGCGCGATCGCGATTAAACACAAAGAAATCTGGGGTGCAGGCGGCCGAGTAGGCCTGGGCCACCGCCTGAGTTTCGTCATAGCACAGGGGGAAGTTGAATCCGCAGTCCCGGGCCCAGTCCGCCAGCCGATCGGGCGCATCATCGGGATAGGCCACCGCATCGTTAGCGCTGATGGCAATGATCCCGGCGCGATCGCCCCAATCTTGACCCAACCGGGCCAACTCCGCCTGAATATGCTTGACATAGGGACAATGGCGGCAAAGAAACATCACCAACAGCAACGGGCGATCGGCCACCGTTGCCAGGGAAATGGTCTCGCCCGTGGTCACCTCCGGCAGGGCAAAATCTGGAGCCAGAGTACCCAATTCCAACATCATTGAAGCGGTTAGCACCATAACGGCTTAGTCTCCTGAAATAGGCAATTGATTAACCAGCTTGGGCTAACCAGCTTGGGTTAACCAGCTTGAGTTAACCGGCTTGGGTTAACCGGCTTTGGTCAACCAGCGAACGAAGAGGGGACGAAGCCTAGAATAATAGGCGCTTCATCCAGTCCCGAGAAATTGCCCGATCGCCAACCATCATTTCCACTCCCCTACCTCAGGATCGCCTCATGTCCTTTCGCGTGCTCTCGCAAGTTTGGCCCTGGTTGAGAGTTTGGTTGGGATTCACGATTGCCCTCGGCTCAGTCTGGATCAGCGGCCCAGCGCTGGCCGACGTGGTTCCGGCTGATGACGGATTGGGAACCCTTGTGGATCGCCCCAATGATCAACAGTTCAACATCACGGGTGGCAGTCGATCGAGCAGTGGAACCAACCTCTTCCATGGGTTTGAGCAATTTGACCTGGAACCGGGCGACAGAGCCACCTTCATCATCGATCCCAGCATCCAGAACATCTTTGGCCGCATTACCAGTGGCGATCCCTCGGTGATTGATGGTCTGGTGCAAATGAGCGGCGGTTCCGCCAATCTTTATCTTTTGAACCCGGCGGGCATCGTCTTTGGCAGCACGGCCCAAGTGAACGTACCCGGCAGCTTTTATGCCACCAGCGCCAACGCTATGCAATTTGGTCTCCAGTGGTTCAATGTCTTTGAGAGCAATGACTTGCGGGGATTGAACGGCACGCCCACGGCCTTTGCCTTTTCGCCGTTCCTGGCCGGGTCGATCGTTCATGATGGAACCATTCAAGCGAATCAACAGGTGGCCCTCCTGGGGGGAACCGTGCTTTCTACGGGATCGATCGCCTCAGGGGCCAACGCCGTCACGGTGGCCGCCGTAGAGGGCGATCGGGTGGTGCGCATCCAAGCGATCGGCAACATCCTCAGCTTCGACACTGGCATCCCTGGCCTCAGCAGCCCCAACAACAGCCCCATTCGGCCCGCTGATACGGGATTCTTTGCGCCCCTCACCCTACCAGAGCTGCTGAGCGGCCCCGCTGAAAACGTCGCCACCAGCATTGCTGTGGGGGACGATGGAACCGTGCAACTCACCCGCACTGGCGCAACGGTGACTCTGGAGCCGGGCGCGGCCTTGGTGACGGGGCCGGTTAATGGCCAAGAGGGGGGCGCGGGTTTGCAAGTGTTGCGCGATCAATCACCGTTCTCTGTGCTGCCAAGCGTTCCCAATCGTCCCGGATCTCTCGATGAACTGGGCGATCGGCTACCCCCTAACAACGCCCAAGATATTGCCAACGCCTTTATCACCTTTCTTGACAACGCCTTTGAAGCCGGAAAGTTTGACCCGCCCGGCCTGAGAGGGGAGTTTGGCGATCCTGACTTTGGCCCCGGTGGCCCTTGGGGAGAGGGGAATCTAGCCTTTGATCCGGGGGAATTCGGCCCCGATTTCCCTCTGGGACCCGATGGAGAATTTGGCCCAGAACCTGGAGAGTTGGGGCCCGATGGCAAATTTGACCCCAGCAAACTGGGCCCCGAAAGTCTCGCCATGCTGGCTGACATTGAGGCCAGTGATTTAGCCCTGGATGCCAGCCTAGGCGACACCTTCGTTCAGGGAAATTTTGACCTGGGCTTGGATCAACTGGAAAACACCTGGACGCAGCAAATTGAGACCTATTTGGGTAGTTCAATTTCCAATAACCCCGTCAGCAGTGCCTCTTTACGGGAACTGTTGAGCGACATTCGACAACAGACCAACAGCCAAACTGCCTTGATCTACGTGATGTTGCAGGAACAACAAACGGATCTGGTGGTGATTACCAGCAGCGGGGAACCGATCTACCGACGATCGGGCGTGGGCCGGGCCGAAGTGTTGGCTGCCGCCGATCGCCTGCGCCAAGCGATCACCAATCCTGTGTTGCGCCGGGGCAACGCCTACCGCACGGCAGCAGAACAGCTCGATCGCTGGCTGATCGCCCCAATCGCCCCAGAACTGGCCGCCCAAAAGATCGATACCCTGCTGATCTCTCCCGATGTGGGCCTGCGATCGCTCCCCTGGGCCGCCCTGCATGATGGTCAGCAATTTTTGGTGCAGCGGTTTGCCTTGGGCATGACCCCCAGCGTTAACCTAACCGATGCCCGCTACGTCAGCCTTCGAAATGCGCCCATTTTGGCCATGGGAGCTTCTGAATTTCCAGCGGGGTTAAATCCCCTGCCTGCCGTCCCCATGGAACTGCAAACCATTGCCCAGGAAC
This sequence comes from Limnothrix sp. PR1529, assembly GCF_002742025.1. Taxonomy (NCBI): domain Bacteria; kingdom Bacillati; phylum Cyanobacteriota; class Cyanophyceae; order Pseudanabaenales; family Pseudanabaenaceae; genus Limnothrix; species Limnothrix sp. PR1529. The sequence goes on along the minus strand of NZ_LIRO01000062.1, from coordinate 12,468 downwards.
GGGCCCAAACCACCACCTTCTTGAACGAAGCCTTCACGATCGCCAACCTGCAAACCCAGCGCCAACGGCAACCGGCCCCCATTTTGCACCTGGCCACCCACGGCGAATTCAAACCCGGCCAACCGGTGAATTCCTACATTCAGTTCTGGAATCAGGAGCGTCTGACGCTCGATCGACTGCGGGAACTGAGTTTGAACAATCCCCCCGTGGAGTTGCTGGTGCTGAGTGCCTGTCGCACGGCTGTGGGTGATGCGAATGCGGAGTTGGGGTTTGCAGGGCTAGCCGTACAGGCGGGGGTAAAATCTGCCCTCGCCAGTCTTTGGTATGTGAGCGATGAAGGAACCCTGGCCCTCATGAGCGAGTTTTATCGGCAACTCTCGATCGCCCCCACGAAGTCCCAAGCCCTGCGCCAGGCCCAAATGGCCATGATTGAAGGACGAGTCCGCGTTGAAGGGAGCGGCCTCACATCCAGCGCCCGGGGGCCGATCCCGTTGCCGTCGCTGCCCGACAATTCCGGATCCCTGGCCCATCCCTACTACTGGGCTGCCTTCGTGGCGATCGGCAGTCCTTGGTAAGCCAGATTGGCAAAACAAACTGAATGGAACGAGAAACTTAGGGCTGAAACTTAGGGCTGCAAGGCAGACCACAAGGCAAGTTAACGGAGCAGCAAGCTGACGGGCTTAACGGTCTTCTGGGCAAAAACTCGTCATCGCACTAGTCTATGGATCCAGGTTGCTGGGGATTGAAATTGAAGGGGATTGAAATTGAAAATGAACTCCTAACCCATGGCCCAGGCAAACAACCGAAGCTGTTTGCCTAGAGCCGAAATTCCGCCCATTGATGGCGGGAAGGATGTTAACGTCATCCCTCAATTCAGAGTCAAATTGAGTAGCCAGGTCGCTCGATTCTTCACCTCCCGATCGCCCGTTGGGATCATCCCCATCACCGAGGGCTGCCGGGCGATCGCGCGAGGAGTTTTCCGAGAATCGCAGGGGCCCTAAGCCTGGCTACTGACCATCGAGAAAGGGCGATCGCTCGGGGCCGCCTCCTCTGCTTCATCGAAAATGGTCAAATCCGTGGGTTTGCAGCGGGCTACCTTCACCGCAATGCCCTGTGCTCCTTCGATTTCCAAATCTTCCACATAACCGGCCACCGATGCTTTGGCTGTGGACTCCAAGCTAAAGGGACCAAAGTAGTAGGTACACCGAGGAACCTGGGTCGTGATTTCGACCCAATAGGCCAGGCCCAGGGCATTCATTAAACGGGCAGAGAAGTCTTTCATAGGCGCTGTGGCTTGCGGGCGCTATTCAAAGTCAATTGCTATGGATATACGGGAAAGACGCGGACTGCAACAGACGACACTCCGGTCAGTGTGGAGGAATGTGGCTTTGAGGAAAGCGCAATAGGATACAGAATCACGCTCGATGGGGGCAGTCACATCGAAACGGTTGGTCTCTCGATCGAGATCTTTACACTTCGTTATACTCTGCTTAGCCCATTTTTCCAAGCACTGTCCGAAGGAAAGTTATGGCGATTCGTCAAGGAAATGGGGATCAGTAAAGACTGGAGGGCGATCCCGGCTGATCCGGTGATGACTCCGGTTGTTGAGTCCCTGCAGCGTAGCAAAGATTTTTGGTACTGATCAAAAACTGGGTTTGGCGCTTCGTCCTTCTTGATTGGGTTAAAGGCTGAGTTAGAGGCTGGGTTGAAGTGGGATCCATGGGGGGCGATCGCCCGGATGTCCGGTGGCGCTGGGTAATTGGATCCACAAACTTGCAACCTCTTAGCTTGGCCAATGGTTAAATTAAGGCGGCCCAGAGGGCTTGGAGCTTGAGTTGAATTTCGGCTAGCTCGCGCTCGGGGTCGGATCCGGCCACGATGCCCGCGCCCGCAAACAGCCGGGCCCGATCGCCCTGGATTAGGGCCGATCGAATCCCCACCGCAAATTCCGCATTCCCCATTGGATCGAGCCAACCGATCGCCCCGGTATAGAGCGATCGCTCAAAGGGTTCGTAGCGATCGATGGCGGCAATGGCGGCCGATCGGGACAAACCCGCCACGGCCGGGGTGGGGTGCAAGGCCGCCACCACATCCAATGGATCCACATTGCGCGGCAGCCGGCCACAGATTGGCGTTTGCAGGTGTTGAATATTGCTCAATTTGCGCAGGCCAGGCTTGACGGCCACCTTGGGATGGGCCCCCAACTGGGCGAGGCGATCAGCAATGAAGTCCGCCACCAACCGGTGTTCGTGCAGTTCCTTGGGGTTGTTGAGCAGGCGATCGCCCCAGGCTCGATCGAGTTCCGGCGTGGTGCCGCGCGGAGCCGACCCGGCCAGGGCTTCCGTGGCAATCCGGCCGTGATCAATGGCCACCAAGCATTCAGGGCTGGCTCCCAAGAAAGTTTGCCCCCGATCGTTCCCCACCGCAAAGGTGTAGCAACCGGGGTGACGGTGGCGCAGATTATGGAGCAACAGGGCCGGATCCAAGGGTTCCGGGGCTTGCCAGTCGATCGCCCGGGCCAACACCACCTTGCAAAACTGCCGATCGGCAATATCTTTCAGGGCCGATCGAGCCGCCGCCAAAAAGGCCGGATCATCCGGCGCGGCCAGCTCCCACCCACCGGACTGGTAACGGGCTGTCCTGGCAGTCAAGCTGGTGCTGCTGCTGCGCCACTGCAACAGTCGATCGAGCGGTTGCCACAGTTCCCCACAGAGCTGATCCAAATCGGTGCAACCATCCACCCAGGCATTGGCCGTGAATGTGGTGATGGGGCCCTGGGCGGTGGTGCGGCGAACCACTTGCCAGCGGGGTAAAAAAATCAACGCCTCCCCAAAGGGACTGCCCAGGTCGCGCGGTTCGTCAAGGAAGGGAAATGCACAAAGCAGCGAGGGAATCGATCGGGTCGAGGCCGGGCGATCGCCCTCGGCCATGCCATAGGCCCGTTCGCTCGCACGCAACAGGCCGTGAATCTTTCGAGCAAAGGCCTTGGTTTTTGTGAACCGATCGCTCCCGGCCACCGCCAAGGCCACCGTGCGATCAAAGGCAGCAATTGCCGATCGACGATCGGGTTTTTCAAAATAAAAACTGAGGCAATCCGCCTGGGAAAACTCAGCAAAAACTTCCAGGGGATCGAGCGCCGGAATTTCAAAAGTTAAACGCACAATTTGCGATCGAAACGATCGCAAGAACTCGTCCCGAGCTGCCTCAAGTATGCAATAGAGGCGCGTTGGTGAGAGCAAATCTGTTTGCTGACCCAGTGCGCTTAACATTAGAATTCAGATTTGATTAAAGGCTGTAAAAAAAATTAATTATCGTCCGAACTGCCGCAATGCTTCGACTACTGGTTATCTTAATCGAGTTTCCTCAATAATACCCGCCCCCTAAGGCGCATCTGGTAAATTTGGCATGATTCAGCAGTCACCCGATCGCTCTGCCCGATCGCCCTGCCTGAACCACGCCTGAATCCTGCCTGAACCCCCTTGGGCATTGGTGAGGCCGCTCTGGGCCTGTCGGCTGCCCAAGCCACCATCTACCACCGTTGACTGTCGTGATCGCCCTATGACTGCTCCCAGTCTTTCTGCCCCACCCAACAGCCCACCCGAAGCGCCCTCCCGCCGTCAACTTTGGAAGGCGGCGATTAAACTGCCCATGTATACCGTGGCAGTGATGCCGATTCTGTTGGGATCCGCCATCGCCGCCTTTGAAACCAAACGGCTGAATGGGGGAATTTTGGCCCTGTTTTTAGGGGCGGCCATTGCCATTATTGCTTGGTTGAATCTAACCAATGATGTGTTTGATTCTGATACGGGCATTGATGTGAATAAAGCCCATTCCGTGGTGAATTTAACCGGTAACCGATCGCTGGTTTTTGCGATCGCTAATCTATTTTTAGTGGCTGGAATTGCATCCATTGGGGCGATCGCTTGGCTCCAACAGGATTGGACGGTTTTGGCAATCATTTTAGCCAGTTGTGTTTTGGGCTATAGCTATCAAGGGCCACCCTTTCGCTTTGGCTATTTAGGGTTGGGAGAACCCATCTGTTTTGTCACCTTTGGGCCCATGGCCCTGGCCGCTGCTTACTATAGCCAAACCCAAAGTTGGTCGCTGTTGAATTGGGGCGCGTCCGTCTTTATGGGCATCACCACCAGCCTCATTTTGTTCTGTTCCCATTTCCATCAGGTGGCGGATGATTTGCGGGCGGGCAAACGATCGCCCGTGGCCCGGTTGGGCACGGCTCGATCGGCCGCCCTGCTGCCCTGGTTTTGTGGCACAGCCTTTGGAGTAGTGGTGGCGGGAGTCCTGTGGGGGGCTTTCCCCCTTTGGACGTTGCTCACGGGTTTGAGCCTGCCGATCGCCCTGCATTTGTGTCGGCATGTGGGGCAACACCACGACCAGCCCGATCGGGTCAGCAACAGCAAATTCATCGCCGTCAAATTTCATTTTTGGAGCGGTTTAGCCCTCAGTGGCGGTTTTCTGTTGGGGGCTTGGTTACAGTAGTGGCCAACCCCCCGGCCTAAAATCAGGAGGAAACTGGTGCGATCGAATCGCTTGAATGTGCAATTTCGATATTACGAACGCAACTTTGTGCGTCCGTTACAAACCAGCTATGGCAGTTGGGCCAAGCGCGAAGGAATTGTGGTGCGGCTGCGAGATGAAGCCGATCGATTCGGTTGGGGAGAAATCGCACCCTTGCCTTGGTTTGGCACTGAAACCCTGGAGCAGGCGATCGCCTTTTTACGATCGCTGGATGGGGAAATTTCACCGGCTCAACTGTGGCAAATTCCAGACACTTTGCCCTGTTGTCAATTTGCCCTGGAATCGGCCTTCAAAAGCCTGGCCAACGATCGGGAACTGGCCCCCTTTACCCTCCCGCCCGATCGCTTGGCGGCCCTGTTACCGGCCGGTGAACGGGTGTTGAGCAGTTGGCAAACTCCCTGGACAGCCGGCCATCGCACCTTCAAGTGGAAAATTGGCGTTTTTGCCAGTGAATTGGAATGGGGCTGGTTTGCGCAATTGTTGGGAAACCTGCCGCCGGAGGGCCGGTTGCGACTGGATGCCAACGGGGCACTCACGGAGGCCGCCTGTCGCGGCTGGCTGGAACGGTGCGACGGAGCGGGCGATCGGGTGGAATTTTTAGAACAGCCCCTGGCCCAGGTGGCTCCCATGCAGGCGATCGCTCCCCATTTCCGCACCCCGATCGCCCTTGATGAATCGGTGACCCAGTTCAAACACCTGCAAGCCGCCGTCCAAGGGGGCTGGCGCGGTTTGTTTGTTCTGAAACCCAGCATTGCCGGATTTCCCAGCCGCCTCCAGGCCACCATTCAAACCCGCGGCCTCGATTGCGTGTTTTCTTCGGTGTTTGAAAGTTTTGTGGGCCAAGGGGCTGCGCTGCGGTTGGCGGAAGTGGGGGCGCGGCCTGGGGGCGCAAGGGCCTTGGGCTTTGGGGTGGGCAGTTGGCTTGATCCCTTGCCCCCTCGCTGGTTGGAAGGCCTATGGAACCGGCGATCCTAACGCCCGATTTGGCCTGGGCCGCGCCCGATCTCTGGTTGGCCACATTGCGCGATCGAACAGCGGCCGGCTGGCTGTGGGGCATTGAGGCCGAGGCGCTGCTGCGGGCCACGGAGGAACGAGCGGCGGCCCTGGCGCGATCGGGCTGCGGGGGAACCCAACGGCGAATTTTGCTGTTGGAATCGGAGCCATTGCCCTTTTTGGCGGGATTTTTCGCGGCCGTTGCCCAAGGCTGCTCCGTTTTTTTAGGTAATGCCCAATGGAGCGCCGCTGAACGAACCCAAGTGCTGACTTGGTTGCAGCCCGATCGACTCTGGGAAAACCAGGGCGAAACCATCCTAGATCAGCCCCCGGGCGATCGTGCTTCCTTGCCCCCGACGGCGGAACCTTGGATTGGGCTACCCACGGGCGGCACATCGGGCCAAATCCGCTTTGCACTGCACCAACCCCGATCGCTGGCCGCTTCCGTGGCTGGCTTTTGCACTTATTTTGCGGAAGATTGGCCCGGCCCCCAAACCCACAGCACCCTTTGCACCTTGCCCCTGTGCCATGCCAGCGGGTTAATGCAGGTCTTGCGTTGCTTTTGGGGCGGCGGCCGGTTAGCCCTGGCCCCGATCGCCCAAGGATTGCGCTTGGGGTCGATCGGGTTTTTGTCCCTGGTTCCCACCCAGCTCCTGCGGCTGCTGGGGCCAGAAACCCCGTGGCTCCAGCAATTTCGCGTGATTCTGTTGGGGGGCGCGCCCGCCTGGCCGGCCCTGTTGGATCAAGCCCAAGCGGTGGGGGTGCGGCTGGCTCCCACCTATGGCTCCACGGAAACCGCCTCCCAGGTGGCCACCCTGCGGCCCGCTGAATTTCTGGCCGGGGCCCGAGGGGCGGGACAGGTGTTGCCCCACGCGACGGTGGCGATCGAGTCAGACTGGGCCCACGATTCCCTTGGGAACAGCTCAACCCTTGGCCGAGTGGCGATCGCGGGGAATTCCTTGGCGGCCGGCTATCTGAGCGCCCCAGGGTTTACCCCTCTGGACACCACTGCCACGGGGCAATTCCTGACGGATGATCTGGGCTATTTTGACGGGGCCCAACGGCTGCATTTGGTGGGCCGCGCCAGCCACAAAATTATCACCGGGGGCGAAAATGTCTATCCCGCCGAGGTGGAAGCGGCCCTTTGGGAGACGGGATGGGTGGTTGATGTGGTGGTGTTGGGGTTGCCCGATCGGGAATGGGGACAGGCGATCGGGGCGGCCTATGTGCCGGTGAGCGCCATGATCACGCCCGACCAACTGCGATCGGCCTTGGGCGATCGGCTCAGTCGCTACAAAATTCCCAAACGCTGGCTACCCCTAACCCAAATTCCCCGCAACGCCCAAGGCAAGGTCGATCGGCTGGCCTTAGCCGCACAGTTTCGCCCATTCGGTTCAACCAAGCCGGTGGACTCGCCTGCTCGCCACAGCCAAGGATAACCACGGGATTCAGGCGAATCAGAGAAATTTCGAGGAAGATGATTAATGAGCACTTAATCTTCCCCTTCTCCTGGTCATGATTCATGTTCAGTCTCGTTGTGCTGGGTTTGGCCTAACCCACATGGGTCTTGTTTTGGGTGGTTTGTTGGCAGGGGTGACGCTCGGAGCTTTGCCGGGCTGGGCGATCGAGCCGCTTCAGCCGATCGCCCGCCGGGCCAATCCCACCCTGAACCAAACCCAGCGGCAACCCAAACAAACCAGACCCCCCGTGCGGGGCGATCGACCGATCAATGGCCGCGGGCGTGGGGCCGGGAGCTATAGCGGTTGCACCATGGAGGGGGCGGCGGATCCGGCCAAGCTGCTGGTGGCGCTGGTTCCACAGGTTGTTTGGGAAAATGGGGAAACAGTGGTTTTGGGCGAAACCCGCCATGCTCAGCCTGGGTTGTGGTTTTATGTGGGCTATCCAGCGGGCACGGTGTTGGAATGGGAATTGCAAGATGCAGACGGTTATGCCCTGGATCAGCAGCGCCTGGTGATGGGTTCCCAAGCGGGGCTGTTGCGATTGCCCCGATCGCCCAACGGCCCGGGCCTTGCGCCTAATCGTTTCTATTCTTGGTATTTGCGGGTGAACTGTGCCAATCGGCCCGAGGAATCGGTGGACTTTGTGGCGGGCACGATCATCCATGCGGCCAATGCCAAAACGGAATATTGGTTGGATCAGCTCGATCGGCTCTTGAGTCCCGGCGGCCAAGGGCGATCGCCCCAATTGATAGAACTCTTGGATCAGGAGGGCTTTAGCGATTTACGCGAGGCCCCCTTGGCCGCGCCGCCCCAGCTAGCGCCAGTCACCAATTAGGACAAAGGCAGCCCAATAGTGGGGATCGGCGGCGAGGTCGCCTTGATTATTCAGCAGCTTCAACTTGGCTTGCTGGAGGGCGCGGGCTTTGGACAGTCCAGCCAGCCACCCCCTGTAAAACTCGCTAAAAAGCCGATTGGCCGCATCATCGGCGGGAATATTCCACAGGGAAGACACCAGACTGCGCGCACCCGATCGCACTGCCAATCCTGCTAAACCCAAGGTTTCGTAGCGATCGCCCGTGGCCGTTTGGCAAGCGGACAGGGTGAGCAAATCCAGTGGTTCCGACCGTTTGGCCCGGCGCTCTTTCAGTAACTGATCCAAATCCTCCATGTTGAGCTTGCCTTCCCAGGTCAGCAAGAAAGTGTTATCGCGCTGGGAACTGAATCGCCCATGGGTGGCCAAGTGCAACACGGTGATCGGTTGGCTGACCAAGGCTTGGGTCAAGGCCGTGGGCGTAAATTCCTGATTGAGCAAAATTTGCCCCTTCAGCAGTTTTCCCAACTGGGCAAGCTGTTGGGGCACGGGAGCCAGGGCCGGCAAGTCCTCGCGAGATTCGGACAAGCCAGCCCACAGGGCCGGGCCGCGTCGTCCCCGATCGGAGGCTGGATCCAGCTTCACATCAGGGGCGATCGACAAGGCAAAGGATTCCACCAAATAGCGCTCCCCATCAAACAAGGCATCGATCGGCAAGTTCCGCAGGGAAGGATCCAACACACAAACCAACAGGTTAATGCCCGCCGCCGTCAGGATAGGGCGATGGGGTTCCAAAATCCAGCGATAGAGCTGTTGGCTATCCGGTTGTAAGGCGCGGCCCCTGCCCATTTTTCTGAAGTTGCGGTTGAGGCGCTGAAGGAGCTTGTCCAAGTCAGATTGGTTGATTGGCTGGCGGTGCAGGTTTTGGCGTTCTTGGCCCGTTTGGGGATCCTTCCAACGCACCAGGGTATCGATCGACCGGTTGGCCGATCCCGAGGCCAAATCCGGCGGCAATTCCGTGATGGCCACCACCACCACCGCCGCCCGTTCATCGGTAGTTGAGTCAGCCAACTGGAGCAAGTCCGATGGGGCGGGATTGTCGAGGCGACATTGCAGAAAATTCTCAATCCGTTGCAGTTGCAGATTTTGGAGCTGTTGGCTGGCTTCAATCCGATCGCTGGTTTCAGCCGAAGCAAACAGCAGTCCCATTTTTTGGCGATAGAGCGGCTCGGCGCGATCGAGCCAGCCTTGCACCCCTTCCGTATGCAGTCCCGGCAGCCGCACACTCAGGCCCGCCAAACTGGAGCGGGCCGCTTGGGCAGCTTCAGCGGCCAAGCGGTAAGCAGCCAAGGCCTCGCGGGCTTGGCCCAAATGGTGAGCCATCCGCCCCAACAGCCACAGGGCCTCATAGTTCCATTCGGGCCGATCGAGCGGTTCCCATTGCTCAAGGGCCGATCGGGCCGCTTGGGCTGCCCCTGCCCGATCGCCCCCTTGCGCCAACACCTGACCGCGCAATTGCCAAGCCCAGCCCAACAGGGCCCGATCGCCCAAGAATGTCGCCTGTTGTTGGGCCCGTTGCACCAGGGACAACACCTGCGCCATGGGCATCGGTTGGTTTAATTGGCTTAAGGCCCGGGCCGCTGCCAACTGCAATGCCACCGCCGATCGTCCCCCTGTCCAGCGCTGGGCCGCCAGTCGCAATTGTTCCGCCCACTCCGACGACTCTGGCCGCCCGCGTTCTGTGGCCAATTCCAATCGCCCAACCATAGCCGATCGCCACAGGGTTGGATCGGGCCCCAAAATCACCGCGTGATAGTGCTCGATCGCGGTTTCAGCCCAAGTGGCCTGCTCGGTGGCGGATTCGCCCATGGTCGCCCGCCGACTAGCGATTTGGGCCAAAGTCAATTCCGCCGCCGCGCCCAAAACCGGTTTCGCCTCGATCGCCGCCTGCCAAGCCTGTTCAAAATCCTCCGCCAACAGCAACGCCAGGGCCAAACGATGTAGCCCCCGGGCCCGAACGGCGATCGCCTCCGGTTCCCGGGGTGGCTCCTGTTGCCAGTGGTGCTGCAAATCCCACAGCCGCACCAAGGCCCGGCGCTGGTTGCCAGCCCCCTGCCAAACGGCGGCCTCGTCAATTTGGCTGTTCAGGGTTCCCACGGGGTCGCCGGCCGCTTGGTATTGCTGGGCGGCCATTTGAAAAGCCTGTTCCGCCACACTCCACTGCTGTTGGAGGGCGGCGGTGGCTCCGGCCGCTCCCCACAGCCGAGCGGCCACGGCCGCCGACAGACCCCCCGCAAGGGCCGATCGCCCCCGATCGATCCAAGCTTGGGCCGCCGTGGTTTCACTGAATTGCAAGTGGGCCCAAGCCAGATAGCTCGCCACCAGCCCCAGGGTTTCCCGATCGCTCCGTTGTGTTGCTGGCTCCAGTACCGATTGCCAAAGGGCGATCGCTTCCCGGTAGCGCCCCTCGTGATAGGCTTGCCGGCCCGCTTCGAGCAAATCATCCAGCGCTTGAGCTTGGGCCCGTTCTCCGAGACCCGACAGGGCGATCGCCCCGCCCCAACCCAACAAACCCAACAGCGATCGCCGAGACCAGGATCGATTCATGGTTCAGCTCCCCAACGGCAACTCGATTCACCCCCCGCCCATTGCACCGGAGCACCGGCCATCAACTGAATTTGTCCGGCTTCTGTCCTTTGCCAATGGGTGGCTTCCAAGATCGGCTCCCGCAGCGGAGGGGTGGCTTCGGCTCTGGCGGTGGTCGTTGGGGCGATCGGGCGCAAATCCGCCGTAAAGGGCATGGCTTCCAGGGTGGCCGCCTCGATCGGGTTTGGTGCTTGGCCGGCTCGTCCCAAGGCAAAAAACTCGATCGCCCTCGGATCCGATCGGGGGCCACAGGGGCTGGTGGGTTTGGGGGGCACACCAACCGCCGTCGGCAGGGCGATCGCCCCTCGGGCCGGGTCGGGATTCAGCACCTCCAGTTGCACCGTGCCGCTAAATTCTGGCCCCCGCGCCGAGCTAGCCGTAATATCACTGCGATCGGTCAACGCTTCCCGAAAAGCCGTCCCAAACACCCCTTGGGCCCGCAAGTTCACCCGCCCGCCAAAGTTGGTGACGGCATTGGCGGAAATGTCGCTATTGCCAAGGGCCACCAGGGTGTCGGTATCGATATCGATGTTGCCGCCGGTTGAGGTAAATCGAGCATCAGTAGTGATTGCGCCGCCATCACGCAGTTCGATTTCATTGGCTTGAATGCGAATGTTTCCTGCATCACCCGCACCAGAGAGCGATCGAATCACGCTGTTTTCACCAATCACCCGAATTCGGTTCGCCTGAATATCAATATTGCCTGCGCCACCTGTGCCCAAGCTAGTAGCAGTAATTCGCGCTCCATTTCGCACAATCAGCTCGGGAGTGACGATGCGAATATTTCCCGCACGCCCTGATGGAAAAGGAGTAACAGGATCAGCAATTGATACATTATCGACCGTAAAAAGATTTGTACTAGTAAAAAGTCCTGTTGATCCTTGTGAATCAGTGAGTTGATAAGGAGATAGATGGTCTATTTCAATTCTCTCACTGGCAATAACAGTCATATCATTACCATTGCCAGAGACCACTATTTGACCAGTTTCGAGATCAATTAAGCTAAAGGCAGCACTTTGAATTTGTGCTCCTCTAATCACTCGAAACACTTTTGTATAGACTTCAATTGTGCCAGCCTCAAAGAAGGTATCAGGATTAATTTCCTGACTTTGATTAATATCATCCAATAGAAAAGAATCTATACTGGAAGCTATCCTAGACGGTGGATTAGTGTAATTTCCGTCTACTTCAACTAGATTCGTGACTTCAATGATAATTCTTCCATTTCTGGCAGAGTTGTTGAGATCAGGAATTAATGGTTGGACTATTCGACCGGTTTCAATCGATGTCCCATTTCTCACAAATAGTTGATTCGCTCTGATCACAATTTGTCCAGGATTGCCAAATTGAGTGTCAGAAAACAAATTGCTTGAGATAACTCCAGCACCATTATTTAGCATGATTGAAGAACTTTTCAGCTCAATATTACCTGCGTCAGCTATGTTGAAGTAAGAGGATGCAACAATGCCAGAATCGATTTTGGTTGGATAATTGCCTATCTTTAATGGAATTGTCTCACCACCGATCATTGTGATTGAGTCTGTTGCACTGAGGTCAATATCCCCCGCTGAACCGCTGGATAGAGCTAACGAAGCAATTACCCCTGAGCAGAAGTGTTGAATCTAAACACAAAACTTCATATTCTAGGCAACAAGAGTTTCTGGCAGTAAATCATAGCTCCAATGACTGATTGAGCCATAGCGACCGAGTACAACTTGCAAATATCGCAATTTATCTAGTAGCGTCTGACTATAGAACTGCGGCAATTCTATTAACTGCAAGATGGCATAAGCAATTAAGACCATGTAGATCTGTATTGCTACGCCATTTTGATTTTTCGTAATGAGCTGATCTAATTTTAAATGCATCTTTAAGAACTTCCATAGCAACTCAATCTGCCAGCGCTTTCGATACAGTTCTCCAATCTCTTCATTTGAAAAGTCTACTAAATTCGTTGCTAAACGAAATTCACATCGACTTTCTAGATCGCAAAAGGTGACTACTCGATAGCGGTCATGATTC